>NZ_JBOCUK010000011.1:0-101466 GCF_050606265.1 Tenacibaculum sp. TC6
GTCTTTTTGAGTACGTTTTACATGTTTGTTTTTCATGACACTTAATTTTTAGTGTAACGCTATTTCAGGACGGGACAAAAAGTAAAACAAAAAACCTCGCTATTAGCGAGGTTTTTTGTTTGAGTTATTTATTACTCATTTCAAAAATGATTTCACCACCGTTAGCTATATCATCATGAGATAAAAGGTAGTTGTTTATTTTTTTTCCGTTTACGGTTACGCTTTTAACATAAACATTTTCTTTACTTTGGTTTTTAGCTATAATTTTTAAGGTTTTCCCATTACCTAAATGAATGGTAGCTTCTTTAACATTAGGGCTTCCTATTGCATAATAAGAAGAACCGGGAGTTACAGGGTAAAAACCTAAGCAACTAAAAATATACCAAGCACTCATTTGACCTGCATCATCATTTCCACATAGCCCTTCTACAGTAGGAGCGTACATGGTATCCATAATCATACGTACACGTTCTTGCGTTTTTTCCGGATGTCCTGTCCAGTTGTACAAATAAGGAATATGGTGCCCGGGTTCATTACCATGAACATAATTTCCTATAATTCCATCGCGTGTAATATCTTCATGTTTTTCAATGTATTTATCTTCAATTTCCATAGTAAATAGTTCGTCTAACTGCTTACTGAATTTTTCTTTACCGCCCATCATTTCAACCATATGATCAATGTTTTGAGGAACATATAAACCATAGTTCCAGGCATTTCCCTCAATAAAACCTTGACCATGAGTATCCATTGGATCAAAGTTTTCTCTGAAACTTCCATTAGAAAGTTTTGGACGCATAAATCCTATAGAAGGATCATACACGTTGTTATAATACTCTGATCTGTCTAAATATTCTTTTTCAATGTTAGAATTTCCTGCTTTTTTAGCTATTTGTGCAATACACCAGTCGTTATAGGCATATTCAAGTGTCTTAGATACTGAGGAATGACTTTTATCATCCGGAACATATTTATAATCTATATAATCTCCTAATCCGTCAAAATAACGAACCGTTGCAGTATTAGTAGAAGCTTCAAGGGCATGATTTATATCAAAATCGCCAACATTTTTAGCTAAGGCATCTGCAATTACAGAGGTTGCATGATATCCTATCATACACCAATTTTCATTGGCATAATGGCTCCAAATAGGAAGCATTTTATGAACACTTTGATCATGATGTGCCAGCATTGATTTAATCATGTCGTTATTTCGTTGCGGTTGTATAATATTATACAATGGATGTAGTGCTCTGTAGGTATCCCAAAGTGAAAATATGGTATAGTTTGTAAAGCCTTCGGAAGTATAAATGTTTTGATCTAAACCTCTGTATTTACCATCAACATCTTCATATAAAATAGGAGAAAGATTGGTGTGGTATAAGGCGGTATAAAACGTTATTTTATCTTTTTCAGAAAGTGTTTCTACTTCAATTTTATGGAGTTCTTTGTTCCATTTAGCTTTTGTTTCTTCTCTTGTTTTATCAAAATCCCAATGAGGTATTTCTGTTTTAAGATTGTTAAGTGCTCCGTTAGTACTTACAGGAGATAAAGCAAATTTTATTTTGATTTTTTCGCCTTCTTCAGTGTCAAAATTAAAATAGGCTCTTATATCTTTTCCTGCCATTTCAGGAAAATTTTCATCTTGTTTAAACCTTCTGTAAAAGCCATCGTATGTTTCTTTATTATATTTTTTATGACCGTAGCTTTTAAAAGGTTTAGAAAACTGCATAGCAAAGAATACTTTTTTAGTTCTTGCCCAACCTTTAGTTTGTCTATATCCGGTTACTAACGTATCATTTTCAACACGAATAAAAGTCCAAACATTTTTATTGTTGTGATGATATACATTATATACCATGTCTAAAATAATATGGGCATCCTCTGATTTTGGAAAAGTATATTGATGAAAACCAACTCTTTCACTCGCGGTTAATTCTGCTTTAATATTGTAGCTGTTTAAATTTACTTCGTAATGCCCCGGAGATGCTTGTTCGGTTTTATGTGAAAATTTAGAATAAAAACCTTTATTGCCCTCTTTAGTTTTTAAAGGGTCTAATAGTAGGTTTCCGGTAGTTGGCATTACTAAAAAATCGCCTAAATCAGAATGTCCGGTACCACTAAAGTTTGTGTGAGCAAATCCAATAATAGTACTGTCTTTATATTGGTAACCAGCACAATATTCGTAGGTTTCTTTATTGTAACTTCCATCTTGGTTAAACATTGGTTGGAAGTTAGTTTGCGGACCTAATTGTACCATTCCAAAAGGAGCTGTTGCTCCTGGGAACACATGTCCCATTTTGCTGGTTCCAATTAAAGGGTTTACGTATTTGGTAAAATCCTTTTCCATTAGTTTTTCAGTGTTATTTTCATTAGTTTTTTGATGGCAATTCCATAAGAAAATGCAAGAAGTAAAAAGAAGTAATAATAATTGTGTTTTTTTCATATTTTTCAATAAAAGCAGGTTTGTAGTGATAAAAGAGTAAAAATAAGATAGAGGATGGCTATAAAAATAGTATAAGATTAAAAAAATGAATAAATTAACAGTTTTGTGTAAAAAGTTTTATTTTAAACAAAAAATAAAGAAGCCTTAGATTTTCTAAGGCTTTTTAGTGGTTATAGTTTATATGTTTTTAGGCTTTTCCTCCGTCTAATTCATCTTGCCATTTTACTAATTCTTGCCATTTTCCTTCATAGGCAAGTTTTGCTTGTTTAGGCCAAGTGCCGGGTTTGTGCATTCTAAATCTTTCACCTCCGCTGTCTAGTACGTCCTGACATTTTTCTATTGAGGTTTCAGATAATGCTTTCCAGGTTTTAATGTTGAAATTATGAAATAAACTTTCAATTTTTGGTCCTATGCCCTCAACAATTTTCAAATCATTTTGTTTTATTTTTTTACCAAAAGCAGCTTTAGCAGCATCTGCATCAAAAGGAATTTCAAAACTACTTTCATTAGAAAGTGATGCATGTATATTGGTTTTTAAGGAGGCAGCACTTGTTTCTAAGTCCAATTTATTTTTTTTACAGACCTCTAATTCAGCTTGTAACTCTTTTTTAGCTTTGTTACAAGAAGCTAAATCGGTTTCTAGCTTAGTAATTTTACCGGTTATTTCATCATTTGAGTTGTTATTGCTAAATAGTCTTCCTAATAAGAATCCGAATAAAGCAGCTAAAAGTCCAACAATTAGAGGAATTAGCCAACAAGGAAAATGGATTGCTAATACATTCATTTTTTTACTTTTTATAATTGTTTTTAGTTAATAGTTATTTCAATTCTTCTGTTTTTCGCCCTACCTTCATCAGTATTATTATCAGCAATAGGCTTATTTTGACCTTCAGAAATAGTTGTTATGTTTGTAGGTAGAATACCGTTATGAATTAAGTAGTTTTTAACAAAATCTGCGCGTTCTTGTCCTAATTTCAAATTATTTTCAGGTGTTCCGGTGTTATCCGTATGTCCTACTACATGTACTTTTACATTCAATTTATCAACACATGCAGAAATATCAGCAAATTTTTGACGTTGTTGTTTCGTTAGGTTTATACTTGCCTGACCTGTTTTAAAATATAGCATTAATGGCTCTTCTTTAATACGATCACAAGCAGTTTTTAATAACTCTTCATCTTTTGAAGAATCTTGTGTTTTAGTTATCATATCAAAAGAAAGAGGTCCGTATAAAATATGATTATTATCTGCTATTAAATCATTGTATAGTTGCCCGTTTGTATTAATGAGTTTTGAAGAAATTCCTTTAAAAGTCATATAATTTTTTACGGCATTTGCACGCGCATGCCCCAGATTAGGGAAGGCAGAGTTATTTACTTCATCATTAGTATAGTATCCTGTAATATTGATTTGTTTATTGCCGTTAGTATCTAAATATTCTTTAATCATGGCAATTCCGTTATTAATAGAAGTAGATATAGAGTCATGAATAGAAAACGTTGATTTTTTAAAATTAAAACTTTCATTAACGGAGAAAGAGAGGCTTCCGTTATCGTCTTTAATACTAAAAGGAAGTAAAGTGGGGTTTTTAGTTTCAGGAGTTACAGCTTCGTTATTTGTAGTGGTAATACAATTTTTATCCGTATAACAAACACTACAGCATAGATACCAATGGAGTATGGTACCAATAACTACAACTAGCAAAATCCATAATAAATAAGTTGTTTTTTTGCTCATCAGTTAGTTGCTTAAATAATTGATTGTTAAAATATTAAAAAATACTTAAAAATTAAAATTTTGTTTTTTAAGAAAAATTAAGAAGTAATGCTAAATAATTGTTAAGGCTTAATTAAAGATGAAACATTTTTGTTTTTAAAGAGTCTTATAGGAAAACAACATAACTTTAAAATTAAATCTCATGAAAAAAGTTTTTTTAGCCTCGTTAGTTATTCTATTGACTGTAACAACCATGAATGCATCTAATAAAGATAAAAACCCGAATAAAGTATCTATAGAATATGCAGAAATCAGCACTTTTTGTAAAATGGTTAGAGCAGGTAATTATGAAAGTGTAAAATCATTTATTAATAATGGTACTGATATTAACAGAAAATCGTTAGGATTAACGCCTTTAATGTATGCTGCCAGATATAATAAAGTAAAAGTTCTTAAGCTTTTAATTGATAATGGCGCTAAGCTAAATTTAAAATCTGAAAAAGGATTTACGGCTTTAGAATACGCTGAAATGTCAAAAGCAAATGAAGCTTATGAAATTTTAAAAACGGCTCTTGAAAAAGAGTAATGATACATTAAACTATTTGATTGAATGGCTATCTATGTAGATAGCCTTTTTTGTTTATTTTTGTCACAAAAAGATACATCATGACCTTACTTCTTATTTATGCAACATTGTCTATAGTTTTTTCATTTTTATGTTCCATTTTAGAAGCAGTTTTATTAAGCGTAACACCTACTTTTGTTAATGTTAAAAAAAATGAAGGAAAAGCTTATGCTAAAGATTTGGAAGCTCTGAAAAAAGATGTTGATAAACCTTTAATTGCTATTTTAACCATTAATACTATTGCACATACTGTAGGAGCTATTTTAGTAGGATCAGAAGCAAAAAGAGCTTTTGGTGATGAAGGTAACGGAGTGTTTATTGTTTCGGCAGTAATGACAATTTTAATTCTTGTAGCTTCTGAAATTATTCCTAAAACTATTGGTGCTACCTATTGGAAATCGTTGGCAGGGTTTTCAACGAGAGCGTTACATATTTTAATTTTTGTATGTAAATACACCGGAATTATATGGGTATTACAGTTGTTTACCAGAATGTTTGGAAAAGGAGGACACGGTGAAAGTGTTTTAAGTAGAGAAGATTTTTCAGCGATGACTGACATTGCCGAAAAGGAAGGTGTTTTTCACGAAAATGAAAGTAAAGTAATTAGAAATATGATAGGTTTTAAAAAAGTTCAGGCTAAGCATATTATGACTCCTAGAACCGTTTTAAAATCAGCAGATGAAAATCAAACCATACAATCATTTTTTGACGAAAATCAACCTTTACGATTTTCAAGAATACCTGTATATGCAGACCATTCAGATAATATAACCGGTTACTTTTTAAAAGATCAGTTATTATTGTCTTTAGTAAATGGAAAAGGAAATGAACCTTTAAAGTCAATTAAAAGAGATATTGTAGTGGCCGATAGAGAGTTGTCTATTCCTAATTTATTTGAAAGATTAATTGAACAAAGAGAGCACTTAGCTTTAGTAGTTGATGAATTTGGTTCTGTTAGCGGATTGGTAACACAGGAAGATGTGATTGAAACGTTACTTGGTTTTGAAATTATGGATGAAAGTGATAATGTTGCCGATTTACAAAGCTTTGCGAGAAGGAATTGGGAACAAAGAGCAAAACGACTGGGGATTATTAGCGAGGAAGAAGATACTGAATAAATGAGTAGTCCTAAAATAGGTTGACAGATTTAAAAAATATTATTTTAAACCAGAGAGGCTAGCCTCTCTGGTTTTTTATTGTTTAAAACTTAATTCCTACAACTACTCTGTTTTCTTTTTGTCCGTTAAAGTTAGATTGAACAAAATCAACTCGTAATAAACGCCACTTTCCAAAACCTACATTATCCAACCCTAAAGAAAATTCAGAATAAGGTTTATTATCAGCGGTAAATAAACCTTTAGCTCCGGCTACTAAATGAAAGTTTAACTGGTTTAGTAAGGGTATTCTACTGAGTATAGCTCCTTTAAAATTCTGCTCCATGTGTACTTCTCCATACTTATCATTGGTGCTTAGTGTGTAATATGGTAAAGCTAGAAAACCAGTTAAGTAATCACTATTGGGAGCAAGTAACAAACGATTTCCGTTAAAATGAGCATAATCTATAAAAGGAATATTTTTCTTTTCTAAAAAGAAACCTCCTTTAATTCTGTATTTAAAAGCTCCCCAACTAGTTAAGTTAATGTTTTGGTATACTTGTGAATACAATACATCTGAATTCCATTGATTGTTTCCTGAACCAAAATTCTTTTGATACCCAATATATAAAGAAGGGTATTTTCGATTCCCTATATTTATTTTACTATCAGGGTATGATAAATATTTTTGACCAAAATGTATAGAAGCCCCTAAATTTAAAGTCCATATAGTATGAGGATTAAAAGAAGTGGAAAAATTATAAGGCTCTTGAGGGTTGTTAGAGGTATAACTTACATTTTTCTGAGGAAACATTACATAATTAGTAGTATTAAATAAAGGTTTTCTATGAGCATATTCAATACTTGAATTAAAACGTATTCCATTCGTTATTTCTTGAGAAAAAGCAACTTTGGCAAATGTTTTCTCATAAATTTTTAGATAATTTCTTTCAAAAAAAACAGAGCTTACTGTATTCCAAAAAGGAGAGATAGGATTTTTACTATTGAATTGAGCTGTTGTTACTCCTCCAGAAAAAGAAAGTATGGGATAGGTAGTGTTATTCCATTTATATGAAAAGTAGCCGGATGGTCTTAACTTTTTATCAGAAAATCCGTAATTGGCTGTGATTCCTGCATTAAAACGTTTTCCTTTGTCGTTTAATCTCTTGTTAAAATTAAACTCTAAAGCAGAGTTCCATCCTTGAACAGTATTAAAACTTAAATTTTCAATGGGTGAAGAAAAAGATAAAGACCATTTATTATAACTGTTTTTATAGGTGTATCCTGAAAGAACATCTAATAATTTGAATGGGTTTTGTTTTTGATCTATAGAATCTAAATACTTTTGAGATTTTCGTATTACTTTAATACTATCTTTTAACTTGTAATCAGAAACTTCTTCTTGGGTTAAAGGTACAGGCCTAATAGTGTTCCAGTAAACAGTATCTTTTTTAGTAGCATTTTCAGCAAAAGAAAGCACTTCGTTAGTAAAAGTTGATTCGGAAAAATTGGGTGTAAAATTATAATCTGAATACGCTGCAGAAAAACGTCCGTCAAAATTAAAACCAAACATTCCAGCTTTAAAATCAATAGTTTGAGTTACTAGTGCCCAACCTTGAATACTTGCTACATAATTGTAGTTTTGTTTAATTTGTAATTCTTTAATCATAGGAATTCCCACCTGAGCCCCGGATACCTTTATATCTGTTCCGTAAATAGCCCAATCACCTTCAACAATGTATATAAACCCTGAAAAAACACGATCGTTTTTTCTTTTAGGAATTAAGGCAATTTTGCTAATGAGTTTACCATTTTTATCGTAAAATGTTCCGGCAAGTTTGTAAGTGTAATAAGCAAAAGCTTCATTTGAAATTGGAGAGATCATTTGAGCATCTGCTAAATCAAAAGAGTTTTCATAAAAGTTAAAATTAACCTCATCGGCCTGATTAAAACTAATACCATTATCTTTTCCGGATACTTTTGAAGCAATAATATGTTCTTTAAATTTTTTGGGTTTTTTCTGATATTTAATTTTAGAAATAGTCTCAGAAAGATATACAATACCACTACGAGTAGAATCTAATCCACCTCCTAAATCACCAATTTCCTGACCTAAAAACTTTTCAGGAGCATTTTGTATTTTAAATAATCCTCTTGAATAAAAATTAGCCGTGTATTTTGCCAATTTATTAGTGTTTTTATCTTTATTAGCAATCGTGTTACGAATTATTTTCTCAGCCTGATTTTCTTTAGCATTGATCTGAACTTCACTTAATGAAATTTGTTCTTCTAATAAAATAACATCTAATTTTTCAGGCAGTGTATTTACTGTTATTTTCTTTTTTTCTGTTTTATAACCTAAAAACTGAAAAATAACAGTGTAGTTTCCGGAGTTTTTAATTTCAAGAGTATAATCTCCATTATTATTGGTAGTGGTTCCGGTTATACTACCTTCTAAATATACACTTACCAAGGGTAAGGGTTCTCCGTTAACATCGGTTACTTTTCCTCGTATTTGAGAAAAAATGGTAAAGGAAAAAAAGAATACAACAAGCGTAATAAGTTTCTTCATAGTTTGAGTTTGAAATTAGTTGCAACAAACTTAACAGGTATAAAATCAGTAGTATGACTAAATTTTGTTAAGTTTGTTACAAAGAAATCTTAAAATTACAGACGCCTGTTATTTGAAAAAGGTTGCTTTTGTACTATTCTTTTTTATCCTCTTTTTTCTTCTTTTTACCAAACAAGCCGCCTAAAGCATCGGTTACTTTTTTAACGGTAGCGTCTTTACCTGTTGAAGTTTGAGTTGAATCCTTTTTTGAACCACCTAACAGATTTCCTAATGTGTTATTTACTAAATTGTTTTTTTGTTGGTCAATTAGTTTTTGACTTAATTTAGCAACAGATGAAGACAAATCGGTTTGAACATTTGGTGAAGTCATATTTCCTGTAATAGTAGCTGTAATAGGAACTGTTACATTTTGATCTTTAGCGCTTAGTTTAGATACAATTCCGGCAGCTTCATTTCCTAAATATTTAGCCGGAACATCAAAAGTAACATTATAATTCATGCTCTTATCAAAACCATGGCTACCTCCAACATTAATTCCTATATCTTTATAGTTAAGTTTAAAAGGAGCAACTACCACTTTTCCGGCTTCAAAAGAAAGATGTGTTTTTATATCAGACAAATCAAGCTTAGTCAAGTCGATAAATGATAGTTTATTATTTAATAAGCTTAACGCTTTTGTTTTTTCAGGATTTATTTTAGCAGATAAAAGTTGTGCCAATGCATTTCCGGTAATGGTTGTTAAATTAGGTGTAAAATCATTATTTAAACTTCCTGATAGGTCAATATCTGAATTTAGTTTACCATCCATAGCTCCGGCAATAGGACTTAACGATTGTAGTAAGTCCATACTGGTGAATGATTGAGAAATATCAAAAGAATTGATGCCTAATTTCATTGCAAAGGTAGGCTGTTTCTTTTGCGTATTTACTTCACCGTTTAAAGAAATTTGCCCGTTAAAAATACCGGCAGTCATATTCTGTAAAGTGGCTTTTTCATCTTTTAACCATAAAATACCTTTTACATTGTTTAGTGTTAAATTGTCATAATGAACGGTTTTTGCATCAGCAATCACTTTACAATCTAAAAACGCTGGGATTTTTAAAGACTCTTCACCGGTTGTTTCTTCTTTTTTTGTAGTTGTTTCAGTAGTTGCATCTTCATTTTTTTGCATAAAATCACTTACATAAAAGTTTGTTGAAGCAACGTTAAATGTTCCTTGTAATTTTTTATTTGATAGAAGGAATCCAAGTAAGTTATTAATTTTTCCGGTAGCATTTAAATCACTTTTCCCGGTTTTAGCATCAAACTTAGCAAGAGAAATTACTGTGGGGTCAAAGTTGATTTTGGTACTTTTTATCTCAATAGGATTCACTACATCTTTAGACGCAAAAACAAAATCGTTAACCTCAATGGTTCCGCTATTTTTAATACGATCTATATTATTTTTCTTAATAGCCTCTACATCAAACTTGGTTGTAAGGTTGGCTTTTAAAATACCTTTTAATTCGTTTTCTAAACTAATAGGGTATGCTTTACTAATGTTAGCTAAGTTTAAAGTTCCGTTTAAAGTGGCATTTACCAACGGATTTGTAGTTAGGTTGTATAAACTTCCTTTTCCGGAAAAGGTATCTTCATCTATTTTAAAAGATAAATTATCAATGGTAACAAATGTATTTTCAAGTTTACCTGTTGTGTTTTTAATTTGAGTATTAATATGAATATTACGAACACTTTTAGGTAAATCAGGATATTTAAAAGAGGCATTTTGTGCATTAATAGCAATGTCTAATTTAGGAATATGAGTTTCATCAATAATACCATCAACTTTTCCTGAAACGCTAAAATTTCCCGTTGTTTTTACATCACTAATATTTTTGGCATATACTTCAGGAATTAGTCCTAAAAAGTTTTTAAAATCAGAAGAAGGCGTTTTGAAATCAATAGAAACTTCTTGATTGTTTTCATTAATTTTTACAAAGCCATTAAACACTAATGGTAAATTATTCAGTTTAGCTTCATTTTTTAAAAATGAAAATTTCTTATTTACCAAATCCATTCCCAGAATAGCATCTAAAGAAATCTTTTGATTTTTAGCATAGGAAGTACCATCCATTCCAAAAGAAATTAAAGTACTGGTTTGAGTGTTTAATTCTGAATTTGATTGAGAAAAATCTCCACTACCTCTATGATTAAGATCGGTAAGAAGTAAATTTATTTTTCCTTTTTTATCATCATACTTTACAGTTGCATTTGTAATACTATATTCTTCAATAGATAAGCCAAAATTAGAAGTAGAATTATTTTCATCATCAGAAGCCGGAGTTTCTGATGGCTTAGCAATGTCGTAATTTGCATTACCCTTTTCATCTGTTAAAACGTTTACTTTGGCATTATCTACGGTAAATGATTTTATGTTTAGCTGTTCTGATGAATTTTTAAATAATTCAGTAAGTTTTAATTTTAGGGTAATTTCTTTTGCATACAAAAGCGTATCCCCTTCAAAAGGTTGTTTGTTAATTACAGAAACATCTGCTAATTGAACTGAGGCATTAGGAAAACTTTTAAGTAAACTTAAGCTCCCGTCAGAAAAATCAACTTGAGCGTTAACATTGTTGTTAATAGTTTCTTTTACCAAACCAATAATTTTATCTTGGAATAATAAAGGAATACTTATTAATAGAATAAAGATGGCTACAACAACTCCAATTATTATTTTGTAAACTTTTTTCATAGAGGGAATGATTTGGTATATAATTATTAACGTACAAAGTTCAACAATTATTTGTTAACATATCGCTAAGAAAACTATAAAAATAAAAGTTTTAATAATTTTGCATTGGTTACTAATAATAGAATGAATAAAAAACAGCAATACAGTGATTTTATAAAAAACCAGGCAAAAAGACTGGGGTTTTTGGCGTGTGGAATTGCTAAAGCTGATTTTTTAGAAGAAGAGGCTCCTCGTCTAGAAAAGTGGTTAAAAAATGACTTTCATGGAAAAATGCATTACATGGAAAATCATTTTGATAAGCGATTAGATCCTAGGTTGTTAGTAGAAGGGGCAAAATCGGTTATATCGTTGTCGTATAATTACTTTCCGGAATCAACTCAGGAAAACTCAAGTTATAAGATTTCTAAATACGCTTATGGTCAAGATTATCATCATGTTATAAAAGATAAATTAAAAGAATTATTACAGTTGATTCATGATGAAATAGGTGAGGTGTCCGGGCGATGCTTTGTTGATTCAGCTCCGGTTATGGAACGAGCTTGGGCAGAAAAGTCCGGCTTAGGATGGAATGGAAAACATTCATTATTAATACAAAAACAGCAAGGGTCATTTTTCTTTTTAGCTGAATTAATTGTTGATTTAGAATTAGCGTACGATCATCCTTTTACAACCGATCATTGTGGTAAGTGTACCCGTTGCATTGATGCTTGTCCTACAGAGGCTATTTTGCCAAATAAAACAGTGGATGGTAGTAAGTGTATTTCTTACTTAACTATAGAATTAAAAGATGCCATACCAACAGGTTTTAAAGATAAAACGCAAGATTGGATGTTTGGTTGTGATGTATGTCAGGATGTGTGTCCTTGGAATCGTTTTTCACAACCTCATGCAGAACCATTATTTACTCCTCACGAAGATTTGTTAGGAATGACCCAAACAGATTGGCAAGAATTAACACAGGAAACTTTTAGTAAAGTGTTTAAAAAATCAGCTGTAAAAAGAACTAAATTTTCCGGGCTACAACGAAATATTAATTTTTTAGATAAAAAATAAAACCACCTATGTGTACATAGATGGTTTTAGAGCTGTTATAATATAATCCTATTTTCTATACAAAATCTCCAAAGAAGAACCAATTTAGGCTCTTTTTTAATTTACCTCCCGATTCTTTTTCTTCTTCGCTATTTTGGGTGTTGGTATTTACTTCACTGTTAAATAAATCAACTACAAACTCATCATAACTTTTATTCACTTCTTCTTTTAAAAATGCGTCAAAGTATAATTCACTTGCTTTTTCACCTTTAACTTGTTCAATGTCTAACAACGTTTTGTACAAAGGTTCAATTTGTTTAACAATAGATTCAGGTATAGCTTTTCTACGACCTGTATAACCAGTTGCTTCTCCTTTTTCATTTCTTTCTATTTCAAAATCAGTAATTACCCAATAGTATCTACCGGTTCTAGAAAGGTTTTTTACAATAGCATGGAAGTTTTCTTCCTTTTTTAAAGCTTCCCATAACACTTTAAATACTACCTTAGGCATATCCGGGTGGCGTATAATGTTATGAGGCTCTCCAATAAGTTCAACTTTATTATACTCTGAAGCTTCTTCAAAAGCATCATTCATGTATAAAATGGTTCCGTGTAAATCGGTTTTACTAATGATAGTTTTAGTTTTATCCCACTTAACTTCTTCATCGAGAATTTTTGTAGGACGGGGGGACAAGTTAGTATTCATTGTTTTTAGTTTAAGTTGGGTACAAAAATAGTTCTTTTAAAATAAAAAACATAGGCGAAACCCTTATAGATAAAGGTTTCGCCTAGTATTTAGTGCTAATATTATTAAAGAATATCCAATTATTTATTCATAATCTCCAAAGAAAAACCAGTTAAGTCCTCTTTTAAAATTACTCTTGTTGTTTTCTTCTTTTTGATATTTTTCTTTTTGACTTTCTTCTTCAAATAAATCAACCACAAATTCATTATATGTTTTTCCTACTTCTTCTTTTAAGTAAGCATCAAAATATAATTCACTTGCCTTTTCACCTTTTAGTTTTTCAATTTCTAATAAGGTTTTGTATAACGGTTCAATTTTAGTTACAACACCTTCAGGAACAGATTTTCTTCTGGCAGTATAACCACAAGGCTCTCCATTTTCGTCTTTGTCAATAGTAAAATCGGTAATTACCCAGTAGAATCTACCGGTTCTGGTTAAGTTTTTTACAATAGCATGAAAATTTTCACCTTTTTTTAAAGCATCCCATAAGGCTTTAAAAGCAACTTTAGGCATATCAGGATGACGAATAATATTATGAGGTTCACCAACTAACTCAATAGCACTGTATTCACATACTTGAGTAAACACATCATTTGCATATAAAATAGTACCGTATAGGTCTGTTTTACTTACAATTGTTTTTGTTTTGTCCCATTTTACTTCTTCATCAATTATTTGTCTAGGTATCGGGGGCGTTTGCATATTTAAAAAGATTTTTAGGTTAAATGATAGGGCAAAGGTCTGGCAAATAAAGCTGACGAAACATGACTTTTATCAGGTTGTAAATTATTTTACTTCATTACAAAATGTATATTTGTAAGTTCATACAAACAACATTATTATGGGCGATTCTAGAAAAAGACGAGAAGCTTTATTATATCATGCAAAACCCAAACCAGGAAAAATTTCTGTAGTTCCTACTAAAAAGTATGCAACTCAGCACGATTTATCATTGGCCTATTCACCGGGAGTTGCTGAGCCTTGTTTAGAAATAGCAAAAGATAAAAATAACGTTTATAAATATACCTCAAAAAGTAATTTAGTAGCCGTAATTTCAAATGGAACAGCAGTTTTAGGATTAGGTGATATAGGACCTGAAGCATCAAAACCTGTGATGGAAGGAAAAGGGTTGCTTTTTAAAATTTTTGCTGATATTGACGTTTTTGACATTGAAGTTGATGCAACTGACGTAGATAAATTTGTTGAAACAGTTAAAGCAATTGCTCCTACTTTTGGAGGAATAAATTTAGAAGATATTAAAGCGCCGGAAGCTTTTGAAATAGAGCGTAGGTTGAAAGAGGAGTTGGATATTCCGGTGATGCACGATGATCAGCATGGAACAGCTATTATTTCTGCAGCAGCACTTAAAAATGCGTTAGAAATTAACGGAAAAAATATTGACGAAGTGCAAATAGTAGTAAATGGGGCAGGAGCCGCCGCTATTTCTTGTACACGATTATACATTGCTCTTGGTGCTAAAAGAGAAAATGTAGTGATGTGCGATAGTAAGGGTGTTATTAGAAAAGATAGAAATAACCTTACTTCTGAAAAAGAGGAATTTGCATCGAGTAAAGATGTAAATACTTTAGAAGAGGCAATGCACAATGCAGATGTATTTATAGGACTGTCAAAAGGAAATGTAGTAACTCCTGAGATGCTATTATCTATGGCAAAAAATCCTATAGTGTTTGCTATGGCCAATCCGGAACCGGAAATAGCGTATGATTTAGCTATTGAAACCAGAGAAGATATTATTATGGCAACTGGAAGGTCAGACCATCCTAACCAAGTAAATAATGTACTAGGATTTCCATTTATATTTAGAGGAGCATTAGATGTTAGAGCAAGCAAGATTAATGAAGAAATGAAAATGGCTGCCGTACATGCTCTTGCCGATTTAGCTAAAAAATCAGTACCGGAACAAGTAAATATAGTATATGATGAAATCAGTCTCTCTTTTGGAAAAGACTATATTATACCTAAACCGTTCGATCCAAGATTAATTTACGAAATACCACCAGCTATAGCAAAAGCAGCTATGGATTCAGGAGTGGCAAAAGAACCTATTGAAGATTGGGAGAAGTACAGAGAAGAATTGATGGATAGGTCTGGAACAGGTAGTAAAGAAATCAGATTGTTACATAACCGAGCAAAGAAAGATCCTAAGAGAATTGTATTTGCTGAAGCTGATCACTTGGATGTGTTAAAGGCGGCACAAAGAGTATATGAAGAAAAAATAGGAACACCTATTCTGTTAGGAAGAAAAGAAGTTATTTTAGAGCTAAAAGAAGAGTTAGGTTTTGTTGGTGAAGTACCTATTATTGATCCGAAAACGGATGATGAAGAGGATAGAAGAAATCGTTATGCAGAAATTTTCTGGAAATCACGTCAACGTAAAGGGGTTACTTTTTTTGAAGCACAAAAATGGATGCGTGAACGAAACTATTTTGCCGCAATGATGGTTAATAGTGGTGAAGCAGATGCGTTGATAACAGGATATTCAAGACCTTACCCTTCAGTTGTAAGACCAATTTTGGAGTTGATTGAAAAAGATAAAGGAGTAACCAGGGTTGCTGCAACTAACTTAATGCTTACTAAGCAAGGTCCCATGTTTTTAGCAGACACAACTATTAATATAAATCCAACAGCTAAAGATTTAGCTAAAATAACACAGTTAACTTCTGCATTAGCTAGAATGTTTGGTATGAAACCTAATATTGCTATGTTAGGGTTTTCTAACTTTGGATCAACTAAGTCTGAAAGTTCTGCAAAAATCAGAGAAGCGGTATCTTATATCCACAGAAATTATCCAAATGTGGTTGTTGACGGAGAATTGCAGGCTGACTTTGCTTTAAATCCGGAATTATTAGCAAAAGAATTTCCTTTTTCTAAATTAAACGGAAAAAAAGTAAACGTACTTATTTTCCCTAATCTTGAAGCGGCAAATATTACGTATAAATTAATGAAACAAGTTGACGGAATAGAATCAGTAGGACCAATTTTGTTAGGAATGAGTAAGCCGGTTCATATTTTACAACTAGGAGCAAGTGTTGATGAAATGGTTAACATGGCTGCTGTAGCGGTTGTAGATGCTCAAAATAAAGCATTAATTAAATCAAATTAAGAAACCAGAAAAACCCTTGAAAACGAGAGTTTTTAAAAACAAATAATTTTTCTACTTTAGACAACGCGAAAAAAAGGAATAGATGATAACACAAATTAGGGGAAGACTTGTTGAAAAAAATCCAACATACGTAGTAGTTGATTGTAACGGTGTTGGCTACTTACTTCATATTTCTTTAAATACATTTTCAGCATTAACTGATGATGAAAATGTGGTGTTATATACTCATCTATCTATAAGAGAAGACGCGCATACTTTATATGGTTTTATTACCAAAACAGAAAGAGAAGTCTTTAGACTGTTAGTCTCAGTGTCAGGTGTAGGCCCCAGTACTGCTCGAACAATGCTTTCTTCTATGACTTCGGATGAAATCCAACAAGCAATAGCTTCTGAGAATGTAAAATTGATTCAATCTGTAAAAGGAATTGGAGCTAAAACAGCACAAAGAGTTATTGTTGATTTAAAAGATAAAATTTTAAAGACGTTTGATCTGGATGAAGTTTCTGTAACTCAAAACAATACAAATAAAGAAGAAGCGTTATCTGCTTTAGAGGTATTAGGTTTTGTACGTAAACAAGCCGAGAAAGTAGTCAATAATATATTAAAAGAAACGCCTGAAGCTTCTGTAGAACAGTTGATAAAGCAAGCGTTAAAAAACTTATAATAGAGTTGAAAAATACATTTACGAATAAATTATTTACAGCACTTACTTTATTAGTAAGTGTTGTTTCGTTTTCACAAAGTGTTTCTAATAATTCAGTTAAAGATACTGTAGTACCACTTAAGTATAATTTTAAGTTTAATCAAACAGGAAAACTTTTTTTAAACAATCCGTCAGAGTTTCAAGTAACATATGACGAGTCGTTAAACAAGTTTGTGATTGTTGAAAAAATAGGTGATTATTATGTAGGAACTCCTATTTTTATGACACCTAAAGAGTATGAAGAATACCGACTAAAGAATGATATTAAAGATTACTTTAGAGAAAAAGTTGATGCTGCTGATTCAAGAAAGAAAGGAAAAAAAGACGCTAGAAAAAACTTATTACCTAAATACTATGTAAACTCAAAATTTTTCGAATCGGTTTTTGGAGGGAATACAGTTGAAGTAATTCCCAGAGGGCAGGTAAATATTAAGTTAGGAGGGATATATCAAAATAATGAAAATCCTCAAATATCTATAGACCAACAAAGCAGTTTTACGTTTGATTTTGATCAACAAATAAGTGCTAGTTTACAAGCTAAAGTAGGTAAGCGATTAAAAGTTACAGCTAACTACGATACACAATCAACATTTGATTTTCAAAATCTTATTAAACTTGAATATACACCAACAGAAGACGATATTATTCAAGGAATTGATGCAGGTAATATTAATATGCCTATTAAAAACTCGTTAATTAATGGAGCACAAGCTCTTTTTGGGGTAAAAACAGAACTTCAGTTTGGAAAAACCCGAGTAACAGCAGCTTTTTCACAACAAAACTCTCAATCAAAAACGGTAGTTGCTGAAGGGGGTGCTACGATTGAAGATTTTGAATTAAGAGCTTCTGACTATGATAATGATCGTCACTTTTTCTTGTCACAATATCATAGAGAAAACTATAAAAAGGCACTTAAACAATACCCGTTAATTAATAGTCCAATTAACATTACCCGTATAGAAGTTTGGGTAACTAATAGAACGCAAAATGTAAATGATTTTAGAAGTATTGTTGCTATTGCCGATTTAGGTGAATCAAACTCAAACGCAACCTCAGATAATTTAGTAAACAATACCGTAGTTGATCCGGCAGTTGTTCCTGTACAAACCAATGGTGTTAATTTACCATATAACGGTGTCAATAAATTAGATCAATTATTAACACAAAATGGAGAAATCAGAAATGTTGCTACCATCCAAAATGGATTTACCAATGTAGGTGTTACAGGGGTAACTCAAGGAACTGATTTTTCGTATTTACAAAATGCACGCAAGTTACAGGAGAATGAATATAAACTACATCCACAATTAGGATTTATATCATTAAATAGAAGGTTAAACGATGGTGAAGTACTGGCGGTAGCTTATGAATATACCGTTGTAGGGGCAACGCAAGGTGGAGGTCCCAGTAGTGAAACTGTTTTTAAAGTAGGAGAGTTTTCAAATGATGGGGTTATAGCTCCTGCTAACTTAGTAGTAAAATTATTAAGAAGTGAAATTTTAACAACGGTAAGACCTGCAGATAAAACTAAACCTTTTCCAACGTGGCGATTAATGATGAAAAACGTATATGCTTTAGGTGCATATCCATTACGTCAAGAAGGTTTTCGATTTGATTTATTATATAGAGATGATGAAACCGGAACATTACAAAACACCTTACAAAATGCATCATCTTCTAACATAGGTAATTTGCCTTTAATGCAGATTTTTCATATTGATAGGCTAGATCAAAGTCAGTATCAAGTATCGGGAGGTGATGGTTTTTTTGATTTTGTTGAAGGAGCCACGGTGAATGCTGAAAAAGGATATGTTATTTTTCCGGACCCAGAGCCTTTTGGAGAAAATTCATATTTAGATTCCAGACTTGTAGGTGCTGATAAAAATAAATACCTATTTGAAGAACTGTATTTAACAACTAAAATTCAGGCAAAAAATGAATATCAGAATAAAGATAAGTTCTTTTTAAAAGGATATTATAAATCGGAATCAAGCAGAGGAATTTCTTTAGGAGCGTTTAATATTCCCAGAGGTTCGGTAAAAGTAACTGCAGGAGGAAGAGCTTTAGTTGAAGGGATTGACTATATAGTAGATTATCAGCTGGGTAGAGTACAGATTTTAGATCCGGGATTAGAGGCTTCAGGAGTGCCAATTAATGCAACGGTAGAAAATAATACCTTTTTTAACCAGCAAAGAAAAACCTTTATAGGGATTGATGTAGAACATCGTTTTTCTGAGAATTTAACATTGGGAGGTACTTTTTTAAATGTAAGTGAAAAGCCTATTACACCAAAAGTAAACTTTGGAGGTGAGCCAATTGATAATGTGATGTTAGGTTTAAATTTAGACTTTTCATCAGAAGTTCCTTATTTAACAAAATTAGCTAACAAACTACCTTTTGTAGAAACAGATGCACCTTCAAAAGTATCGGTAAGAGCTGATATGGCGTACTTATTACCGGGGTCACCAAGCGGTATAGATGTTAACGGAACGGCTACTTCATATTTAGATGATTTTGAAGCATCGCAAATTCCTATTAACTTAAACTCACCTCAACAATGGTTTTTAGCCAGTACACCGGAGTCTCAAGGATATAAAACAGATGGAGAAAAAAATAACGATTTATCATATAATGACCATAGAGCAAAAATAGCTTGGTATAATGTAGATCAGCTTTTTTATGGGAATTCTAATAGACCTTCAAGTATTGACGAAAACGAACTTGCCAGAGATGAGGTACGTCAAATTCGATATGAAGAATTATTTGATATTGATTTAGATATTACACAACAAAATTTAGTAAGAACTTTAGATTTAGCATATTATCCTTCTGAAAGAGGTCCGTATAACTTTAATACCGATATAGATGAGGTTGATATTGATGCCCCAAATAATAAAGTTACGTTAAAGAAACCGGAAGAAAACTGGGGAGGTATTATGCGTCCGCTAACTACTAATAATTTTGAACAAGCAAACGTAGAGTATATTCAGTTTTGGTTAATGGATCCGTATGAAAATTATTCTATTACTGAACAAGAAGGATTACCACCTGGATTTAACCCTAAAGATCCTACAAACCATGGAAAATTATTAATTAACCTAGGGAATATTTCAGAAGATATTTTACGAGACGGAAGTAAACAATATGAAAACGGATTGCCGGAAGATGGTGTAAAAACAGACGGAAGTAATGTAAGAGAATCAGCTTGGGGGTTTACACCTATAAATCCGTCAATTTTATATGCTTTTGCCTCAGATCCTAGTGCCAGAGCTAATCAAGATGTGGGGTTAGACGGATTAAGTGATGCAGAAGAAAAAAGTGATTTTAACAGTACAAATTCCTTTCCGGCTCAATACAGACAATTAGCTGATCCATCTGGAGATAACTTTCAGTTTTTTAGAGGAGGTGACCTAGATGCTATTAATGCTTCTATCTTAACCCGTTATAAAAATTATAACAATACCCAAGGAAACTCACCAACACCGGAACAATCACCGGAAACATATCCAACTTCAGCAACTACATATCCGGATACAGAAGATATTAACAAAGATCAAACAATGAATCCGGTGAGCAGTTACTTTGAATATGAAGTTCCGTTAAGTAGAACTGAGTTAAACAAAGGAATTGGGTTTAATCATATAGTTGATGTAAAAAATAGTACAATTACCTTAACCAATGGAGAAACCCGTACCACCAGATGGTATCAGTTTAGAATTCCTGTAAAATCAGGAACTCCTATAAACGGAATTACAGATTTTAACAGTATTCGTTTTGTAAGAATGTTTGTAACTCAATTTAGAATTCCGGTGGTATTACGTTTTGGAGAATTAGAATTGGTAAGAAGTGATTGGAGAAGATATACACAAAATGTACCGGATACAGAGTTAAATAATTTTGAGATAGGAGTAGTTAATATTGAACAAAACAAAGATAAATATCAATTACCTCCGGGAATTCAGAGAGAACGTTTACAAGGAACTAACAGAATTCAACGTCAAAATGAGCAATCTGTTACCTTAAAAGTTACAGATTTACCGGCAGACTCGTTAAGAACTATATACAAAAACATTAGTATTGACATGCGTAGGTATAAAAACTTACGAATGTTTCTACACGCTGAAGATCCTAATAGAGTAGCCAGTCAAGGGCAAAATACTGAAACGGTAGCTATTATTCGCTTAGGAACTGATTTGAATGAAAACTACTACGAAATTGAAAAACCATTAGTATATTCAAGTGTTTCAGGAACGCCGGTATCAGATAAAGTATGGCCGGTAGAAAATAACTTAGATATTCTTTTAGAAGAATTAGCAAATCTAAAACTAGAAAGAACCGGAAGCGTTTCTAATGTGTTTTCAGGATTAAGCACAAATGGATTAAAAATATCTGTAAAAGGAAATCCAACGTTGGCTCAGATTCGAACCGTAATGTTAGGAGTTAAAAACACATCAGCTTCTTCTAAAACTATAGAAATTTGGTATAATGAAATGCGTGCTGTTGGATTTGATAATAAAGGTGGATGGGCAGCCGTGTTGAGTGCTGATGCTAATTTAGCAGATGTAATGAATGTTTCATTAGGAGGAAGAATGTCTACCATTGGATTTGGAAATGTAGAAGATAGAGTACAACAAAGAAGTATAGAAGAAGTAAAACAATATAATGTGGCAACCAATGTTCAGTTAGGAAAAATGATGCCTAAAAAATGGAACATGCAAGTGCCGATGAGTTATAGTTACGGGGAAGAGTTCAGAGATCCTAAATATGACCCGCAACTACAAGATGTAACTATTCAGCAAGCTCGCGATGCTGCTGAAACTACAGGGAACGAAAAAGCAAAAGAAAATGTAGCTAATGCACAAGATTATACACGAAGAAAAAGTATTAGCTTTATTAATGTGAAAAAGAACAGAAATCCGGAAAGTAAAAAGAAAGAGAAATTCTATGATGTAGAAAACTTCTCGGTTTCATATTCATTTAATGAAGAGTTTCATAAAGATTATAACGTTGAAAAATATGTTAATCAAAATGTAATGGCAGGAGCCAGCTATAACTTTAATTTCAGACCTTTTGTTATAGAGCCATTTAAGAAAACACAATTCTTAAGTAATAAGTATTTACAATTTATTAAAGATTTGAATATTAATCCGGTACCTAAAACAATTGCCGTTAACTCGAGAATTAACAGAAATTATAGCGCTCAAAGGTCAAGAAACTTAATTGAAGGTTTATCTCCTCAACCAGAATTAAAGCAACGAAATTTTGTGTTTGATTGGGATTATACCATTGGATTTGACTTAACAAAATCATTACAATTAAACTTCAATGCTACCAACAATTTTATTTATGATGGTTTTGGTAAAGATGAAGATTTAGAAATTTATGATAAATTCTTTAACATAGGAAGGCCAAATAGTTATCATCAAAAACTGAATGCAACGTATAAAGTACCTATTAATAAGCTACCTTATTTAAGTTTCTTAACTGCTGATTATGGATATACTGCAGATTTTGATTGGCAGGCAGCTTCTCAAAGTCCTATTTATGAAGTAATAGACGGAAAGGAAACTGAGGTAGGTAACGTAAGAGACAAGGTTGGGAATATGATTCAAAATGCAAATACGCATAATTTGAATACAACCATAGATTTTGAAAGATTCTACAAAACGCTTAAGTTAGATAAGTTACTGATTAAAGAGGCAAAGAAAACTCCTGTTAAAAAAGGATCATTAAAATTAGGAGATAATCAGCAAACAGCGGACAAACCAAAACTGAAAAAAAATGCCGGATTTGGTCAAAAAGCATTAAAAGGATTGTATGATGTATTAACCTCTGTAAAGAGAGCAAAGATTAGCTATAGTCAAAACAACGGAACTCTTTTACAAGGATACAAACCTTCTGTTGGGTTTTTAGGAAGAAATAATTATGAAGGAGGTTCAGCGCCAACCTTTGGATTTGTATTCGGAAGTCAAACGGACATTTTAAGAAACGCTATTAGCAACGGATGGTTGGTAACCAGAAACCCGAATGATCCTGATGATACGTATTACAATAAGAATTATGGTAAAACAAGCAATAAAAAATTAGATTATACAATTTCAGTTAAACCATTTAAAAGCTTAACTATTGACTTTAGAGGAGATAGAATTCAAACAAGTAACTTAACACAACAGTTAGATGTTATAGCTAATGGAAGTGGAGGATTTGAACAAAACCCGAATATCAAAGCTTTTGAAACAGGAAACTATAGCATAAGTCATTTTATGTTAGGTACTATGTTTACAGATGGAGAAACGCTTTATCAAAACTTCAGAACGTATAGACAAACAATTTCAACCAGAGTATCTGAAGAAACCGGATTAGCAAACACTACCGGAGCTGCTTATCAATTAAATGGTCAACAAGCAATGTTACCGGCGTTTTTAGCAGCATATTCGGGGCAAGATCCTAATTCAGTAAGCACAGGTATTTTTAGAAATATTCCTATACCTAACTGGACTTTACGTTATAATGGATTAATGGAATTTAAATGGTTTAAAAAGAATTTTTCATCATTTACCTTATCACACGGTTATAAATCTTCCTATACAATAGGAAACTATACCAATAACTTACAATACACTAAAGGAGGTACAAATACTTCCGGTAATTATCACCCTGAAGTATTAGTTTCTTCGGCAACATTGATAGATGAATTTTCGCCGTTGATTAAAGTTGACTTTAGAATGAAGAGCTCTTTATCATTTAAAGGAGAGATAAGAAGAGACAGAAGTTTAACATTAAATTTTAACAATAATACAATAACTGATATAAATGGAACAGAATATGTATTTGGATTTGGATATAAGATCAGAGATGTTAAATTTGTAACCCGATTTACAGGGAAGAAAGAAACCTTAAAAGGAGATATCAATCTTAGAGCAGATATTTCATTAAGAGATAACCTAACGTTAATTAGAAGTGTTGATGAAAGTAATAATCAGGTAACCGGAGGAGAAAGATTATTTGGTATTAAATTTTTGGCAGATTATAATTTAAGTAAAAATTTAACAGCATCTTTTTACTATAATCATCAAACATTTAGTTACGCAATCTCAACAACCTTTCCAAGGCAATCTATTAACGCAGGAATTAATTTAGTATATAATTTAGGAAATTAAAATAAACAAAGAATATAATAAAACAAACAATACAATGAACATTCCATCAGAATTAAAATACACTAAAGACCACGAGTGGGTAAAGGTTGAAGGAGACATCGCTACAGTTGGTATTACTGATTTTGCACAAAAAGAATTAGGTGATATCGTTTACGTTGATGTAGACACTGTTGATGAAACAGTAGAAGTAGAGGAGGTTTTTGGATCAGTTGAAGCCGTAAAAACGGTTTCAGACTTATTTATGCCTTTATCTGGTGAAGTAATTGAGTTTAATGAAGAGCTTGAAGATGAGCCTGAATTAGTAAACTCAGATCCTTATGGAAAAGGTTGGATGATTAAAGTAAAGATTTCTGACGAATCTCAATTAGAAGATTTATTAAGTGCCGAAGCTTATCAAGACCTTATTCAAGGATAGAAAAATTAAGATTATAATAGCGATGCTTATTACCATAAGTATCGCTATTCTTAGTTTAATAAAACTAGGTAAGCAACCTATATCATTTAACCATATAGATAAAGTAGAACATTTCATAGCATACTTCTCTCTTACTTTATCTTGGCTACTGGCATTAGCAAAAAAAAATATCATATATACTTAATAATTGGTTTTTGTGTTACGTACGGCATAATTATTGAGGTTTTACAAGCGTCAGCAACCGTATACAGAACCGGAGACTATTACGATGCAATAGCAAACGTATTAGGAGTGTTTATAGCTTTTGCAGTGTTTAGAACCTTTTTTTATAAAAAAGTTACTATTTGAAAATTTAGCTTGTAAAAGTTGAAATAATTTAATTAAATTAGCGAACTATTAAAAACATAGAAGGATGGAAATTAAGAAAAATCCAAAATCGAACTTAGAAAACTACAGTAAGCTGTTTATGCAGTTAGGTTTGGTTTTAGCTTTATTTATAACGTATGTAGCCATTGAAAATAAAACATACGATAAAGAATACGGAGATTTAGGTATGGTTAACATGGCGTCTGACGTTGAAGAAGAAACTATAGAAATTCAACCTGAAGCACCAAAGCCGCCACAAAATACACCACCACCTCCGGCTCCGGAAAAAATTGAAGTTGTAAAAGATGAGAAAGAAGTAGAGGAAACTGTAATTGAATCAACAGAAACAGATGAATCTGAAGCTGTAAAAGTTGAAGAAATTCAAGAGGCTGAGGTTGAGGAAGATATTGTAGAAGATGTGCCATTTTCAATTATTGAAGATGTACCAGTATTTCCTGGATGTACCGGAACAAAAGCTCAAAAGAAAGCTTGTTTAAATGATATGATGAACAAACACGTTCAACGTTATTTTGATGCAGATTTAGCTAATGAGTTAGGATTATCACCAGGTAAAAAGAGAATATACTTAGTGTTTAAGATTGGTAAAACAGGAGAGATTGAAGATATTACAGCAAGAGCTCCACACCCAAGATTAAAGCAAGAAGCAATTCGTATAGCAAAAAAACTTCCTAAAATGGAACCAGGAAAACAAAGAGGAAGAGCAGTACGTGTAGGGTATACATTACCAATTACATTTAATGTAGAATAAAATAGTTCTAAAATATAAATTATAAAAGCAATCCATTTCGGGTTGCTTTTTTTATTGGCATGTTTCTTGAGTTAATCTATTATAATAATATATAAATACTATAACTATGAAAATGCAAAAAAAACATCCCAGAAAACAGCTAGAAAAATTTTCAACCATTTTTACTCAACTAGGATTAGTCCTTGTTCTCTTTGTAGTATACATTGCAGTTGAGCATGAAACCGAAAGAAAAGAAAATATTCCTATTTCCTACGGTGATGAACTACCGGAGACTTATAAAATTAATGAACCGCTAATGGCCTTTACAAAAGAAGTGCCGAAAGTGAAAGCTAATCCGGTAAAAAGAAGTCAACAACCTATAGTTGACCTTACAAAAATTGAAAAGGTAAATAATACATATACTATAACAAACGTTATTGATTTACCTAGTACTGAAGTTACTCCAAAAATTGATATAAATAGTCTTTTAGTAGTTGAAGAAGATAATATAAAAGATAGTGATGAACCCGAAACCATGTTTAGTGTTCAGAAAGCACCTGTTTTTAAAGGTTGTGAAGGATTAAATGAAGCTGAAAACAGACAATGTTTGGAAAATAAAATTAAACAATACGTGCAGCGTTATTTTAATGCAGAGATAGCTCAGGATTTAGGAATGAGATCTGGAAAGTATAGTATTTACACACAGTTTTTAATCGATAAAAATGGAGATATAACCGATATGAAAATAAGAGCACCTCATGCAATGCTTAAAAAAGAAGTAGAAAAAGTAATTACAAAAATACCTTCGTTTACTCCGGGAATGAAAAATGACCAACCAGTTAAAGTAAGATACACACTGCCTATTACATTTAGAGTAGAATAACATTAAAAACTCAACCAATTAGGTTGAGTTTTTTACATTTGTAACTATATGAATGAAATGAATAGCTTTTTTGCTCATGAAACTTCAGTAATTGATGAAGGTTCTAGTATAGGGAAAGGAACCAAAATTTGGCATTTTAGCCATATAATGCCAGATAGTATTATAGGAAGCAATTGTAATATCGGGCAAAATGTAATGATTGCTCCGAAAGTAATTTTAGGTAATAATGTTAAAGTGCAAAATAATGTTTCTATCTATACAGGTGTAATATGTGAAGATGATGTGTTTTTAGGCCCTTCCATGGTATTTACTAACGTAATTAATCCTAGAAGTGCTATTCAAAGAAAAAATGAATTTAAGCAAACCTTAGTTAAGAAAGGGGCTAGTATTGGAGCTAATGCAACAATCATCTGTGGAAATACAATTGGAGAATATGCACTTATTGGAGCAGGAGCAGTGGTGACTAAAAATATACCTGCTTACGCCCTAGTAGTAGGAAATCCTTCTAAGCAAATAGGATGGGTTAGTGAGTACGGGCATCGATTAATGTTTGATAAAAAAGGAGAAGCTATATGTAAAGAATCAGGTGTTATATATCTGAAAGTCAAAGATACAATAACTGTAAAAAAATAAATACATACATAAGATTACAAAAAAGTAAATTTTTTGTAAAAAAATTTGGATAAAAGAAAAAGTTTTTTAAATTTGTAGTGTGGTTGAATAAACCACTTTCTTTTTCTTTTTCATAGCAATTTTTCCCACTCAGTCTTTTTGAGTGGGTTTTGTTTTTTATAAACAATTTATAACCTGCTTTTTAGTGTAAAGATGATGGTCTTGTTGACTCTCGGATGACCAAATCAGTTTTAATAACTACAGTTTCTGACTTTTTTCTATGCTCTTTTTTCTCTAACTTGTTAATTAGCATTTCAGCAGCAGTGGCCCCCATAATTTCACCATGCTGACTTACCGTAGTCATTTTAGGACTTGAGTGGCGAGCAAGGATTCCGTTAGAAAACGAGATAACAGAAAAATCCTGAGGAATTTGATATCCCATTCTTGAAGCTACTTTCATTGCAGCAACTGCTGAAGATTCATCGGTCGTAATTACACTGTCAATAGTATTGTTTTCAAATATTGGAGTTAAAATAGATTCATATTTCTTATAATCCTCTTCATGAATATTAATAACTAAATTTTTGTTTACAGAAATGTTTAAATCTTCCAATCCTTTTAAATATCCTAAATATCTTCGTTCCCCTATTTTTAAATTACTTATGGTAGATATGAATGCAATATTTTTATGTCCTAATCTATACAAATACTTTACAGTATTCACAGTTCCTTCAAAATCGTTGGTAATAACTTTATCGCAATTAATTCCTTGAGCAACTCTGTCAAACATAACAATAGGAATTCCACTATCTATAGTATCTTGAAAATGACTAAATTCTTTTTTAAGAATTGTTTCTTCAGCTAATGATAAAATAAAACCATCAATACTTCCGTTTGAAAGCATTCTAATGGTTTCCACTTCTTTTTCATAAGATTCATTTGAAATACAAGAAATAATTTTATATCCTTTTTGGCTTGCTACTTTTTCAATTCCCTTAAAAACCTGAGCTAAAAAATAATTAAGCATGTTAGGAATAATAATACCAATGGTTTTGGTTTTTTTATTTTTTAAACTTACAGCAGTAACATTAGGGTGATAGTTGTTTTCTTTAGCATAATCTCTGATTTTTTTCTTTGTGGTTTCACTTATTTCATAACTATCATTTAATGCTTTTGATACAGTTGAAATTGAAACTTTAAGATGTTTTGCTATGTCCTTTATTGTAAGCCTTTTCATATGTTATGTGATAAGAAAAAAGTGAAAAACAATAATACAAAAAACCAACAAGATTACCGATATACCAAAAGTTAGCTTTGCTTTAAAAAACTAATTTTCGCTTTCATTTCCATAAAAATAAAAGAATAAAGAATAGTATATTCCATAAAAACAAACCATAAGTTTTCTTTCCAGGGCGTGTTTGCATATGCCTGATAGCTTAAAATAACAACTAAACTCCAAACTAACGGATAACGATAAGTAGTAAAAACAGATAAGATAAGTAAAGTAGCTATATACCAAGGATGCATAGTAGTAGTGGTAAAATAATAAAATGATAATACCAGTAACATTGATACTATTACTTGTTGGATGTTTTTATTTTTTTTGAAAAAAGTAATATAGCTCAGAAATACAATTGTTAAAACTGGCATTATTTTTCCTATAACTGCAATTTCATTATAACCTCTGAATAAATAACCAATTTCTCTGGCTAGGTAATAAAAACTGGCATTAAATTCAAAATTTCTAAACCATAACCCTACAGAATTTGTGTAATTATGAAAGAATTGTACTGAAAGAAATGGAATAAACAGGAAAAGTAAAGTGATAAAAACGATACTATAAAAACCAATTAAATTTTTAATTCCTTTATATAATGAACGTTCATTTTTTACAAAAAACTGAAAAAATATAGGAAGGAAAAGTAATGGAATTAATTTAACGGATATAGATAAGGCAAATAAAATACCGGCTATGAACCATTTTTTTTGATGCAGTTTATAAAGACTAAAAACAAAGAAAAATAACATTACCGGCTCAAAATGAAGATTTCCGGTAAGCTCAATAATTACAAATGGATTTAAAATATATATAAATATATTGTGGATAGGTAATTGTAGTTGCTCTAATAACTTTTTACCGTAAAATAAAATACCTATATCAGCGGCAATTATTAATAAACGCATTACGATAGCAGATCCTAAAATACTTTTATTAGCAATTAATGCAGCAATAAAAAAACATAACTGGTTTATAGGAGGGTAGTTGGTGTAATGACTACCATTCATTGAGCCCATTCCGTTATATAGTTCAATGGCTTGATTAATAGGATAATCTCTGTTTTCTATAAATGTTTGAGGTAATGATAAGTAAGGATTAAAACCCTCAAAAAGCATTCTTCCATCCCATATAAAGCGATAAAAATCTTGAGATAAATTTGGTAAAGCAAATAGAAATACAAGCCTAAATAGTAAAGCTAGCACAGCCAAAAAAACAAAATTATATTGCTTATTTGTAATGATGCTATATGTAGAGAAAAACAGCAAACCCCATAAAACAAGCATACTGTAAAACGAAGTTCTTTCTAAAAAATAAGCAAATAAAAAATACAGAATAAAAACAAATCCAATGAGTATAAAACTATATTTTTTAGGAAATATCATTTATGCTTTAGAAAAAATCGATTTAAAAAACACATACCCAAATCCAATAAATAACATGAAATGGAAAGGGAATAATCCAAAATCACCTCCTTGATCACCCACAATAAATGCACTATACATGCCAAAAGCAAAGTAGAGAGCTAATAAACCTTCAATAATTACATTAGTTGATGGTTTGTTTCTAATGTATTTATTGTTTTTCCAGCTATCAGTTATTGATTTAATATTAAACTTAGGAGTTCTTACAAACTCACTTTTCTTACCTAAGTGCCCCTCTAAAACAGCAATTGTATTGTGTAATGAGAAGCCCATGGCAATTGAAAAGAATGAAAAGAAAGCACCTATATATTTTATAAAATTTAAAAAACCGCCACCATAAGTTCTCTTATACATAAACCAATAACAAACAAAAAATATAATAGTACTCACAACAAAGAAACTCATCACTAAAAAGTAAATTTTTAAATGAGCATATTCATTTTTAATGTATAGCATTGGAATACTTAAAATAGCCACTAAAAAAATACAGGTAAACATAGAGCTGTTTAAAAGATGCAGCATACCGTGTATTTTAGTTTTTAACGGAATGTTTTTACTGGTAATTATCCTTTTTAACATTTTTTGGAAATTCTCAGCGCCTCCTTTATTCCATCTAAATTGTTGTGATCTGGCGGCACTTATAATTACGGGTAGTTCAGCCGGAGTTTCAACATTTTCTAAATATTTAAATTTCCATTTTTTTAATTGTGCTCTGTAACTTAAGTCCAAATCCTCAGTTAAAGTATCTCCTTCCCAGTTTCCGGCATCATAAATACATTCTTTACGCCAAATACCTGCAGTACCGTTAAAGTTGATAAAATGTCCTTGACTATTTCGCCCTACTTGTTCTAAAGTAAAATGAGCGTCTAAGGCAAAAGCTTGTATTTTAGTTAGTGTAGAATAGTCTCGGTTGATATGTCCCCATCGAGTTTGTACTACACCAATAGTTGTGTCTTTAAAAAAAGGAACTGTTTTTTCTAGCCAACACGGCTTAGGTAAAAAATCTGCATCAAAAATAGCAATGAATTCACCTTTTGCCATTTTTAAACCTTCTTTTAAGGCACCAGCTTTAAAACCTTCTCTATTTTCTCTTCTGATGTGTTGAATATCTAAACCTGTTTCCTGAAGTTTTTTAATATGCTCAGCCGTAGTAATAACAGATTCGTCTGTAGAATCGTCTAAAACCTGAATTTCAAGTTTTTCATGCGGATATTTTATTTGAGCAATATTATCTAACAAGCGTTCCATAACATACAACTCATTAAAAACAGGAAGTTGTATTGTAACATAAGGAACCTCATTAGGATTACTTAAATCAAATTTAGGTGAATTATCTTGTTGTTTACGTGCTTTTAAATAATTAAAAAGCAAGTTTAATTGCGCTAAAGCGTACATTAAAATGAGAACTAATGATACGGTGTATAGCGTAATTATTGTGTATTCTAAAACCATTACTTAAAACTGTATTTAAATATCCAACCTAAAATTTTAACGCCTGCAAAGATAGTACCTTTAACGGTTCCTGAAACTTTTGAGACACCAATTCTATTACGATATTTTACAGGAATTTCAACATAGGATAATTTTTGCTTTAAAGCCTTTAACTGCATTTCAACAGTCCATCCATACGTTTTATCTTCCATATTTAAATTGAGTAGCTTATCATACTTGATAGCTCTAAAGGGACCAAGATCTGAAAATTTAGCTCCAAAAAACAGTTTCATTAAAAAAGTGGCCAGCCAATTACCAAAAACCTGTTGAGGAGTCATAGATCCATGTTCACGTAGTCGTTTAACTCTGGCACCAATTACAAAATCAATGTTATCATTTATAATAGGGGCTATAATTTCTGAAAGTTGTTCCGGATAATCAGAATAATCACCATCAAGAAATACAATAATGTCAGGTTTTGTTTTTTGTGTGGCTATGTAATCCATTCCTTTTAAACAAGCATATCCATATCCTTTTCTATTTTCTCTCAAAACTGTTGCTCCTGCATTTTCAGCATTTATTTCAGTGTTATCAGTAGAGTTATTACTAACTACAATAATTTCGTGTACAGTTTTAGGAATGTCATTAATTACATTAGCAATGGAATCTTGCTCGTTATAAGCAGGAATTATAACTTTAATCAGTTGGCTCATCTTCTATCTTAAATCCTTCAAATTATTTTCCTTTTTAAAAGAGGAAAAATCTGACCATTCATTTATTTTTTTACCGTCTTTAAACTTAACAGCTTTTATTAATTGTTCTTTATAATAAAGTAAGCAATACCCATCTTTTTTATTGTTTTTAAGTTGGCATTTATGATTAACATGTCCGTTATTATCATAAAACAACCACCATTTATTTTGCTTACCATTAATAAAATGACCTTCTTTTTCTTTCAAAGAATTTTCGCGGTAAAAGTACCAATAATTAATAGGAACATTGTTTTTAAAATGACCTTCTTTTTTTACGTTTCCGTTTTTATAATAAAACTTCCAGTAATCAATTTTAGTATCTCCATCTAGCCATCCTTCTTCTTTTACAGTGCCATTGTTGTAAAAGTTTTTGTGGTATTTTTTTTGAGCTTGAATTGTGAGAGAAGCTACCATCAAAAAAAGAATAAAAAATCTTTTTTTGATGGTGCTTCTTTTAATGAAAATTAGGGTAAAAACAAGCTTACTTTTTTTCATTAACTAATTTCATTAAATCAATATCGTTTCCTAGTAAAACATCGGTAGGATTGATACGCCCTTTTTCAGGTCCGTTTTCTAGTTTTAGTACCCCTCTAGGGCAAACCGCTGAACAAATACCGCATCCAACACAGCTAGCTCTTACAATATTTTCACCTTTTTGTGCATAAGCCCTTACGTCTATACCTTGTTCACAATAAGTAGAACAATTTCCGCAAGAAATACATTGACCTCCATTAGTTGTAATTCTAAAACGAGATTTAAAACGTTGTACAATACCCATGTATGCAGCTAAAGGACAGCCAAAACGACACCAAACTCTGTTACCAAATATTGGATAGAATCCGGTTCCTATAACTCCTGCAAAAACAGAACCTATTAAGAAACCATAAACATCTTGAATACTTTGAGTTTGTATTCCTAAAACACTTTGTGTTCCTGAAAAATAAGAGTATAAGGTAATAATTGTCATTACAATAGCAAAGGCTAAAACACCATGTACTAACCAGCGTTCAAGTTTCCATGCTTTTAATGATTTATTTGACAGTTGCCTGTATGGATCACCTAAAGTTTCTGCTAAACCACCACAACCGCAAACCCAAGAGCAATACCATCTTTTTCCAAAGAAATAAACCATAACAGGTACAATTACCAAAGTTAATAAAACACCCCAGACTAAGATGAACAATCCAAAAGCTCCGCTATGAATTAATTGGTCTAAATTCCAACTAAAGAAAAAATCATAATCGAGAGGAAAAGCATTTTTAAAATCGTACCAAGGTTTTTCAAAACGAACTAAGATTTCCGGAATTAAAAAGGCAAATACAATTTGAAAAAATAAAACAGAGGTGGTTCTTAATACTTGATATTTATTATGACGATATTTTATATACATTCTTATGGCCATAACTACCATAACAACACAGTATAAAAACCCGTACAAAAACCACTGACTAGCCAAATTACCACTTAAACTTTGACTGATAGGGTCAACAATATAAGTCCAATTTACAATATAATCCGGTCTGAAATATAATAGAATATAAAATGTAACTAAGAAAATAAAAGCAAACCAACCTATCCATCCTCTATTTGTAGAGGCATTTAACCAAACTCCGTTGTTTTTTATACCCGGAGGACCTAATGTAATAACATTAGGAATAATAAAAAGAAGAGAACCTATAATACCTAAACCAAAACTAAGAAGCCAAAAAAGACCTTTATTGTTTTTAATTGCTCCTGTGCCGGATTGTTTTGCAATTTCGTAGGCAAAACTATGAGGTTTTCCCCATATTACTTTATCCCATTCATTATTTTGTTTATGTACGCTATTGGCTTTTTCTAAAGCAGATGTTATGTTAGAAGAAAAAGAAAACGGATTAGAAAATGATTTACCAACAGTAGATGTTTTTAATTCATTAATAAAAATCTCACTTTTAATTCCTTTATTTTGAATAAACTCGTTAAATACGTCTTGAGTTAGTTCATACTTACCTAAAAAAATAAGAGAAGTAAATATGGTTAAACCAACTATAAATAAACCTAAACCTATATTTTGTATTGTCTTCATATCTTTTTAGTGATTAAAAATGCGTGACCAGCTTTTCTTTTTTAATTGAATATTTGTATTATTTTCTTTGTTAAATTTTGCTACAATTTCCGGCTCATGAAGCTTATAAAATTCAGGGTCAAAGTTGGCTTCAGACAAGTACATTAATACATAATCAACTGAGCGTTTTTGGTCAAGAATTCTGTTAAAAAACTCATGTCTCATTCGAATGCCAAATGTGTTAATACCAATGAATTCTCTTGTGTTTTTATCAAAATTTATATGAATACATTTTTTTCCGCTACTATGCTCCCAATAAAAGCGAACTTCGTTTTCTTTTGGAGTAGCCCAAACCCATCCGTAAGTTTGGTATTCAATATCAATAAATTTAGCTGAGTTAAACCAATGCCCCGGTTTGTATGCTGTTTTATTGTCACAAATAGTTTGTGCTACGGTTTCTCCCATCATACGCCCTGTATACCAAACAGCTTCAATAGGTCTGCGTTGATCAATAGCCTCATGTTGTTCCGCACAATCACCAATGGCAAAAATTGATGGAATATTAGTCTGTAAGTATCTGTTAACTTTTACACCTCTACCGGTTTCAATTCCAGAGTTTTTTATAAAATCAATATTAGGAGAAACTCCCGCAGTAAGCCCTACTACATTACAAGCAATTTCTTCTCCTGTTTCTGCAATTATTACGGATTTAACGTTACCGTTTTTATCGGTTTTAATTTCTTGTAAATTTACCCCCAAACGTAAATCTATATGATTATCGGTAATTTCTTTATTAATCATAGCCGATTCTTGTTCAGGAAGCACTGCATTCCAAAAACTACTTTCTCGAACTAGAAAAGTAACCGGAATATTTCTGCTATGTAGCATTTCAGCTAATTCAATTCCTATTAAGCCCCCTCCAACAATTACAGCTCTTTTACAGGTTGTATTATCAGGAGCATATTTTTCAAGACTTTCTAAATCTTGTTTATGATACATACCCATAACGCCTTTAGCATCTTGACCCGGCCAACCAAACTTATTTGGTTTAGAACCTGTTGCAATAATAAGTTTGTCATAAGACATTGTTTCTCCTGAATCAAATTCAATAGTATTTTTTGATGGATGAATGCTTGAAACAAACCCTTTTTTTAAATTGATATTATTCTTTTTCCAAAACCAGGGTTCGTAAGGTTGAGTGTGTTCAAATTTCATATGCCCCATGTAAACATACATCAAGGCTGTTCTTGAAAAGAAGAAATCTGTTTCATTAGAAATAATAGTAATTTTTTTATCCGATAACTTTCTGATATGTCTGGCAGCAGTTACTCCAGAAATTCCATTACCAATAATCACAACGTGTTCCATAAAAAAGTTGATTTGCAAATTAGGTCGCAGTTAAAGTTAAGAACTTAATAGACCAACTAAATTTAGAATCATTTTAAATAAAAATACTTTTTGTAAGTGGTTTTTGTTTTTGCCGACGTAAACAGTATTAAAAATCAAAACCATGAAAAATAGTTTAAAATACTTGTTGCTTACTTTTGTTTTATACGGAGTTCAAGTTATTGCACAAGAAGAAGATTCAGAAAATTCGAAAAGTAATATTCAAACATACACACCTTCAAGACTACTTAATAAAGGGCAGTGGGATATTAAGTTTTTTAATAATTTATATACAGAAACCAAAGGCAATTTTAATGGTGTAACAGCAGATAAACCCAGAGAAAATTACTTTACCTCAACGGTTGAAGCATTTACAGGTATATCAGAAAATAACAGAATAAATGTGGGGGCAATTATAGAGTTTCGTTCTAATACAAGAGGAGGTCGTCAAGCATTATCGGTGTTTAGTTTAAAAGATACAAATTCAGATAGAAAAGGAATTACCACTATTGCACCAGCTATAAAATTTCAACCATTTAAAAATGTAGGAAATTTTTCAATTCAAACAGCTCTTCATATTCCGTTAGCTGATGAAGAAGTTGATGCCAATGGAGTGTATTTAGATCAAACAGCTTGGGCTTTACAAAATCGTTTCTTTTTTGATCATACATTTAGCGGAGGTAAATGGCAAATATTTACAGAAATTAATACAGAATATAATTTTGGAGAAGAGCAAAGCTTTGCCAATAATACATTTTTAATGGTTCCAGGAGCTTTTTTAAGTTATTTTCCAACTGATAAGTCTACCGTATTAGTATTTGCTCAACACGCTGAACGTTTTGGAGAGTTTACACAAAATTATACAGCACTTGGTGTAGGAGGAAAATATCAAATAACTAAAATACTAAACTTAGAGGTGTTATATAGCAATTTTGTTAGAGGAACTGATACAGGTTTAGGACAAAGTTTTAATTTAGGACTAAGAGCTTTATTTTAATATAAATAGTTTAAATTGGTGCTATGAAATATAAATGGCTCCTAATATTAAGTGCAATTTTTCTCCATTCATCTTGTGAAAGTCAAGGAAAAAAAATTAATGGAGTAAGTTTTGTGGCCTCGCCAAATAAAATAACTCACGAAAATATTCAACCGGTAAAAAAGGTATCAGCAAACTATGTTTCATTGATGCCTTTTGGTTTTATTGAAGATATTAATTCTCCAAAAATTATATTTAATTCTTCACGACAATGGTTTGGTGAAACAAAGGAAGGAATTGAGCAGTATGCCAATGAATTTAAAAAGAGTGAAATTAAATTAATGCTAAAACCTCAAATTTGGGTATGGCATGGAAAGTATACCGGGTTGATAACCATGAATTCGGAAGATAAGTGGGAACAGCTTGAAAATTCATATTCCAAATTTATTCTTACCTATGCCGAATTAGCACAAAAACTGGACATTGAAATTTTTTGTATTGGCACAGAATTAGAAAAATTTGTATTGAACAGGCCTCAATATTGGAGCAAGTTAATTTCCGAAGTAAAAAAAGTATATTCCGGAAAAATTACTTACGCTGCCAATTGGGATGAATACAAAAGATTATCGTTTTGGAATGAGTTGGATTTTATAGGAATTGATGCGTACTTTCCTTTAAGTGATAAAAAATCACCTACTATAGAAGAACTTACAAAAGGCTGGGAGGCTCATAAAAAAGAAATAATTAAGATTAGGGAAAGATTTAGTAAACCTGTTTTATTTACGGAGTATGGTTATAGAAGTGTGCATTTTACAGGAAAAGAACCTTGGAGCTCAAATAGAGTAGAAGGGAGTGTTGATTTAAATGCACAGAAAAATGCTTTAGAAGTAATTTACAATGAGTTTTGGAAAGAGCCTTGGTTTGCCGGAGGCTTTCTTTGGAAATGGTTTCATAATCATGATAAAGTAGGAGGGGAAAACAATAACCGATTTACCCCACAGAATAAACCTTCAGAACAAACAATAAAGAATGCCTACACAAAGTAATGCTTTTTAATATTTTTATGAGATGAATAGGATGCAAAAAAGGAGTTTTTGGATGTTGTTACTAATTGTTTATCTAACAATTACTCCTTCCATCTCTCAAGAAAAAATAATTGCTACAATAAAAATTGAAGGATTAAAAAAAACAAAGGAATCTACAATTCTAAAATTGTTAAGCGTACAAAAGGGAGAAAAACTAGATTCTTTAGAAATAGCCAAAAATATAGCTCGGTTAAAACGATTGCCGGCTATTTCTTATGCTTATTTTAAAACTTTTCCGGAAAAAGAAAACTCTTACAATCTTCATATTTATGTAGAAGAGAATTTTACACTAATACCTAATATTAATTTTTGGACAACCACTCATAGAAGAATAGCGTATAAGCTAGGTCTTTATGAATATAATTTTCTGGGGAAAAATATGGTGTTGGGAGGTTTTTATCAGCAAAACGGATTTAATTCGTATGGAATAAATTTTAGAGCACCTACTTTGTTTTCCAAGCATGTAGGGTTGGCCTTAAACCATCAGAGTTGGGGAAGTGAAGAACCGTTATATTTTGAAGGACAATCAGCAAATTATAAGTATCAAAATATTTCTTATGAAGTATTAGGGTTGTACCAATTTAATTTTAGAAATAGCATAGAAGCAGGGATTAATTTTTTTAAAGAAAAATATACCTACTTGAGTGGTCATACATCAGCAAACGTACCTCAAAAATTAGATGTAAATAAAAAGTTACTTAAGTTTGTTTATACGTATGATAACTTAAACTATTTCTATCATTATGTAGAAGGGTTTAAAAACCAGTTATATGCTCAGTATGTAACAACTGTAAACCCGTATCAAGATGATTTTTTCATTGCTTGGAATGATGTTTTTTATTTTAAACGAATAGGAGAAAAAGGTAATTGGGCTAATCGTTTACGAGTAGGATTATCATCAAACGCCAATACTCCTTTTGCCCCTTTTGCTTTAGATAATAATATAAACTTAAGAGGGGTTGGTATTTTGGTTGATAGAGGTACAGGTAGTATTGTTTGGAATACAGAATATAGATATACGTTGTATGAAAGAAAATGGTTTGTGTTGCAAGGAAATATTTTTACAGATATAGGATCATGGCGTTCACCCGGAGGAAAGTTAAGCGACTTTGTACAACATGAAAATATAAAAATGTATTCAGGTTTAGGGTTAAGGTTTATCAATAAGAAAATTTTCAATGCAGTTTTTAGAATAGATTATGGATATGGCATTACACCTAATTCATCAAAAGGATTTGTATTTGGAATAGGGCAGTATTTTTAATACACTTTTTTTCCTTTGTGTAACCATTTACCCCATTCTTTATTAAATGCATGAATTTTTTCAGTAGGAATATTATTTCCGGTTACTACAGGATTCCCTTGATTTTTCCATTCAAAAATACCTCCGTAAAGATTGTAAACATTTGTAAAGCCGGCATTTTTTAATTGTTCAGCAATGTCTTCTGAACGGATTCCTAAAGAGCAATACACAATGATTTTAATGTTCCTGTCTGTTAAATTTGAAGTAGTTTCTTTTATATTAAAAGTATCGTAACCCACACAAAATGCATTTTTAATATGACTAACTTTGTATTCTTCAGGTTCTCGTGCATCTAACAGTATAAAATCATTATTTTCTTTTACTAATTCACTTACTGTTATATAAGGAATACTTTCAGAATTGTATTTTTTTAATAATTCTTGCAGATTATCTTGTGCATGAGTAGCAATGCTTACTAGAAGTAATAGAATATGTACTAACCTTTTCATCTATTTATGTAAATCAATAATTTTGATACTACTAGGCTACAGTTCCTTGGCAACTACTACCAGCTCCGGCTGTGCAACCATAACAATGTTGGCTGATAACTATATGCCTTTTCTGTAGTAAATCTTCGTTATATTCTGAAATATGTTTAACACTACTGGCAACTTTTAAGTTAAGCATTTGGTTAAAATCACAATCATATAAATAACCGTCCCAACTTACTGACAAAGTATTGGTACACATTACATTTTCAACAGCCATTGGGTTGTATGCTTCAACTAATGCATACATATAATCTTCATAATTTTCAGAAGCAATTAAGTAATCTAAAAATCGGCTAATAGGCAAATTTGTAATAGCAAATAAATGATTAAATGTAATACCAAAATCATCTAATAACGCTTTTTTAAAGTCTTTTTCCATAGAACATTGATCTCCCGGTAAAAAAGCTCCGGAAGGGTTGTAAACCAAATCAAGTTTTAGCCCTGTTCCTTCAACACCATAACCTACCGCATTTAATTCTTGAAGAGCTTTAATAGATTTGTCAAAAACTCCATCACCACGTTGTTTATCAGTTTTTCCACGTGTCCAATGAGGCATAGAAGAAACTACATGCACATTGTATTTTTTAAAAAATTCGGGTAAGTCATGATACTTTTTATTAGCTCGGATAATGGTTAAATTAGATCTAACTATAAAGTCTTTAATTCCTGCTTTTGCTGCTTCTTCAACAAACCAACGGAAATTAGGGTTCATTTCAGGAGCTCCACCGGTTAAATCTAATGTATGAGCACCTGTGTTTTTTATCACCTCTAAACATTGTAACATGGTTTCTTTAGTCATGATTTCTTTTCTGTCAGGACCCGCATCTACATGGCAATGTGCACATACTTGATTGCACATATACCCAACATTAATTTGTAAAATTTCCAGCTTTTTAGGTTGTAAAGGAAACTGATTTGTTTCTTTTATTTTTTCTGCAAAAGTTGGTAACTCATCTTTAAAAATTCCGTTAGATAAAATTTCTAATTGACGTTGGGTATTGGCTAAATCGTTATTTCGTGCTAAAAGAGATTTTTTAGTCATTTTTATATGTCAGTTATACTACAATTGAGGTTTCAATAAGAGTACCCAATCGTAGTATAACGTTATTTATTATTAATACTTAAGTGTTTTATTTTTAATTTTTTCTTGGGTTAATTCAAGCAATTTTAAAAATCAAAATAATTTTACATTTCTAATTTGTTCACCTTATTCATCATTTGAACGCCATGAACCAAAGTAGCTCCACTTTTAATAGCTGCTCCTACATGAATAGCTTCCATCATTTCTTCTTTAGTGATTCCTTTTTGTAAGCCGTCTTTAGTATAAGCATCAATGCAATAAGGGCATTGTTCTGTATGGGCCACAGCTAAAGCTATTAAACTTTTTTCACGAGCGGTTAAAGCTCCTTCTTCAAATACTTTTCCGTAGTAATCAAAAAACTTGTTACCAAGCTCCTCACTCCATTCAGTTATTTTACCAAATTTTCGCAAATCTGCAGGATCATAATATGTTTTCGACATACATTATTTTTTATGGTTGTAAAATAAAAATACTACTTTCCGTTTAAACTCCAATCGTATTCTAGGTAATGAATTTTAGCGTTGTCATTAATTTTAACAGTTGAATATTGATTTAAAAAGTCAATTAAAGAACTCTTTTTTGTAAAATCGCCTTTAAACCATTCAAAAATCTTTGATAAATAAACGTTGTCTTCTGAAATTTTGTTTCTTTTTGAATCGTTTATAAAATTCTTCATTAATGAAGATGTTTTGTCTTCATAATTAGCCTCTGTAAAAGCAAAATTACCTAATTGAGGGCATGAACCAGAAGCACAATTTACAGCTACATGAATTTTAGGATCATTAAATTGTTTGCGTAAAATTTCATGCTCTATATGGTTTAAGGTGTAATTTTTTCCGCCAACTTTAGCAAAGTCTATATTCCAGGCATCTTTTCCTTTCTTTTTAATAGCGGTAATACTTTTTACCGGATAATTATCTAAGATGAGTTTTATAGTGTAGGCATTGTATGCATTAACCCAAAAGGCTTTTGTTTTAGCTGATGACCAATTTTTCTGAGGAGAAGTTTTAGCAAGGTAATCTAAGTAACTTTGTAATTTAACCTCTTCTTTTTTAAAAGCTTTATAATTTACATAACCTTTATTATCTACATGTTTTTGTAGTAAAGAATTAAAAACAGCAGTTTGTCCGTATGAATTTAATAAGAAAGATAAGCTGAGAATAAATAAGATTTTCTGCATGATTTACGATTTTAACTGTGGGGTTAGACGAAGTTAAAAAAGGAACATTACATAAAATTATAGTAAAAACAAAAAAAGCCTCAACATATCATGTTAAGGCTTTTAGTACAGAAGGCGGGACTTGAACCCGCACGAGCATTACGGCTCATTGGATTTTAAGTCCAACGTGTCTACCAATTCCACCACTTCTGCGTATATATTTTATTGACTACTTTTTTAATAAGCCTCACTTTTCAGTGAGGCTTAGTACTGAAGGCGGGACTTGAACCCGCACGAGCATTACGGCTCATTGGATTTTAAGTCCAACGTGTCTACCAATTCCACCACTTCAGCATACCTCTTATAAATAAGGATCAGAGCGAAAGACGGGATTTGAACCCGCGACCCTCACCTTGGCAAGGTGATGCTCTACCCCTGAGCTACTTTCGCGTAGTCAATATGTTATTTTAAAGAACGTGCATTACTCTGAATGCGGGTGCAAATATAACACCATTTTTTGAATTACAAAGCAGTTTTTTATTTTTTTTAATTAATTTCAAAAAACATGGTGGTTATCTAAGAAAGAAATATCTTTGCAGAAATTTTTTTTGTAGCAAAGTGAGTACTGTTTCAACAATACAAAATAAGACAACTATAAAAACACTCGTTTCTGATTTTAAACAGCTTACCAAAGTAGGTTTATCTGTTAGCGTGGTGTTTACATCTATTACCGGATATTTATTAGGAGCTAATGAAATTAATTCTACAACAATACTATTATTAGCAATTGGCGGATATTTTATGGTTGGAGCCTCTAATGCTTTTAATCAAGTTATAGAAAAAGATATAGATGCGGTAATGCAGCGAACTAAAAATCGTCCTTTACCTTCAGGAAGAATGTCTGTAACAACAGCAATGATAATTGCCACTTTTTTTACCGTAGCTGGAATTGCTATATTATACTCTATAAATCCTAAATGTGCGCTTTTTGGAGCGGTGTCAATTTTTCTATATACAAGTGCTTATACTCCGTTGAAAGCAATAACCCCTTTAGCAGTTTTTGTAGGAGCTATTCCGGGAGCTATTCCTTTTATGTTAGGATGGGTTGCCGCTACAGGAAAATTCGGTATTGAAGCAGGGTTTTTATTTATGATTCAGTTTTTTTGGCAATTCCCGCATTTCTGGGCTATAGGGTGGTTACAATATGAAGAATATAATAAAGCAGGTCTTCACATGTTGCCTATGGATAAAAAAGACAAAGGGGCTGTTACACAAATTATATTTTATACCTGTGTTATGATTTTAATGTCAATAGCACCAGTATTAAAGGTTACCGGTAGCTTTTATATTTATCCGTTAACAGCTATTGTTATTTTTTTATTAGGAGTTTTAATGTTGTTCTATGCTTTTAAATTATATCAGTCTGAACAAAACATAGATGCAAGAAAATTAATGTTGGCGAGTGTATTTTACATTACAGTAGTGCCAATTATATATGTAGTAGATAAATTTTTACACTAATGAGTGAGCAAGCACAAACAGTAAAAGAAGAGTTAAAAGTTGCAAAAAGAAAATCCGCAAAACCTATGTTGTGGGTTTCTATGATAAGTATGGTGATGTTCTTTGCAGGATTAACCAGTGCTTATGTAGTAAGTATGAATAGAGAAGATTGGGTAACTTTTGATTTGCCTCAGGCATTTTATATTAGTACCCTATTAATTGTGATAAGTAGTATTACGTTATTTTTATCACAAAAAGCATTAAAAAAAGATAATTTATCCAACTCATTTATCTTGTTGTTAATAACATTTATATTAGGAATAGGGTTTGTTTGGTATCAATATGTTGGATTTAATCAATTAAAAGGAGCAGGGTTGTACTTTACCGGACCGGAAAGTACAGTGTCAACTTCTTTTATAATAGGAATAACATTTATGCACGTATTGCACTTAATAGCTGGAATAATTGTGTTGTTAGTTGTTATTTATAATCATTTTAAAAAGAAGTATTCATCTAGCGATATGCTTGGGTTTGAACTTGGTGCAATCTTCTGGCATTTCGTAGATGTTTTATGGATTTATCTATTTTTCTTTTTCTATTTCATTAGATAATTAAAAATGCGTAATTTTGGCGCACTGTTTTAACAAAAATTAACTAAAAAGTATTTATGGAAGCAAATATTGCTGTAAATTCTGACAAAAAAGAGACCTGGAGCGGAGGTGGTGTTAGGCCATTTGGCGCTAGTTATGGTAAAATGATGATGTGGTTTTTCATATTATCAGATGCGCTAACCTTTTCTGGATTCTTAGCAGCGTATGGATTAACTCGTTTTAAATTTATTGACTCTTGGCCTATTGCCGATGAAGTTTTTACCCACATACCGTTTTTTCATGGTAATTACCCAATGATTTATGTGGCCTTTATGACCTTCATCTTAATTGTGTCTTCTGTAACTATGGTGTTAGCAGTAGATGCTGGTCATCATATGAAGCAAAAAAAGGTAGCAGGTTATTTATTTGTTACGATTGTTTTTGGTTTAATTTTCGTTGGATCACAGGCTTGGGAATGGAAAACATTTATTAATGGTTCTTACGGAGCGGTTAAAACTTCTGATAATCATATTTTACAGTTTGTAAAAGACGGTCATCAAGTTGCTTTAGCAGACTTTGTTCACGGTGACAGACAGGATGTAAGAGAGCAACATACTAATAAAAATGGACTTTGGTTTGAAGGAGAAGGAACTATTTCTCAATATTCAGTGGCACAAGTGCAGGAAGCTTTCAAAAATGATCCATCTTTACTTATAAAAACGGAAAGAATTAATCCTGAAACAAAACAAAAAATAGTTTTGTCTAGAGAAGAAAGTTTAGCTCAAATGGCAAAAGCAACGGGTGTAGTTGAAGGAGCTAATTTGATTCAGAATGAATACGGAAATCCGATTTTTGCAGATTTCTTCTTCTTTATAACAGGTTTCCATGGTTTTCACGTATTTTCTGGAATTGTTTTTAATTTCATCATTTTTTTGAATGTAGTATTAGGAACGTATGAGCGTAGAGGAAGCTACGAAATGGTTGAAAAAGTAGGTTTATATTGGCACTTTGTAGATTTAGTTTGGGTATTTGTATTTACTTTCTTCTACTTAGTATAACTGTAAAAATATTGTAAAAATGGCAGCACACGCGCACGAATCGAATACAAAAAGAATTTGGATAGTATTAGCAATCTTATCTGTAATTACAGCAGTTGAAGTTGTATTAGGTATTTACAAGCCAGAAGCATTACATTTAAGTAGCGTTTTAGGAACAAGTTTATTAAACTGGTTATTCATTATCCTTACAATTGTTAAAGCATATTATATTACTTGGGCATTCATGCACATGGAAGGAGAAAAAACATGGTTTAGACGTTCAGTGGTTTGGACAGCAGTTTTTCTAATATGTTACCTCGTAACTCTAGTATTAATAGAAGGAGGATATTTATTTGATACATTAGCACCATTAGTTAAGTGGTAATTACATAAAAAATGAAAAGGTGGTGTTTAAGCCACCTTTTTTTTGCTTTTAACATACGATTATGAGTAAGAAACAAAAGTTTATAGTGCTTTTTGCGCTTTTTATAGTGCCTTTATTATTTTATATTTTTCTGTCTATGGGAATTAATAACTTTGCTAAGTTACCTGTGTTGACAGAACACGTTGCAGATGTAGCTTCGGTTAGCCAAAAAACTCAATTTAACAGAAAAATATCGATAGTAACCTTTCTAGGAAAAGATGTAGAGGCTGTAAAAGGAGAGTATTTCAATTTAAATGAAAAAATATATAAACCTTTTTATGGTTTTAAAGATTTTCAAATGGTAGTTATAGCTGTAAAAGGAACAGAGAAAGAAGTAGAAAAACTACAAAAACAAATAGGAGCTTTTACAAATATGATAAAATGGAATTTCGTTTTTACGGAAGAAGAACTTGTGAAAGCAATGTATGATAGTTTTAATACAAACCAATCATTAGATGTCAATTTACACAGCTCAAAGGCATTTATAGTAGATAAAGATATTTGTTTACGAGGAAGAAAGGACGATAAAGATTCTGCAAATGGAATATTATATGGGTATGATATGACTTCTGTTGCAGAATTGAATGATAAGATGAAAGATGACGTAAAAGTTGTACTTGCTGAATATCGATTGGCTCTAAAGAAAAATAATGCAGATAGAGAAATTTAAAAGCTAACATGAAAAAACAGAGTTATTCTTACATTGGAATTTCGTTTATAATTTTATTATTTGGAGTATATGCTATTCCTAAAATTGTAAAACATTTTAAAACAGCAGATTTACATACTTTTAATAAAGTGCCTGATTTTGAATTTATAGATCAGAATGGTAATACCATAACAAATAAAGATTATGAGGGTAAAGTGTACGTGGTTGAATTTTTCTTCACAACATGTCCTACTATTTGTCCGATAATGAATACGAAAATGATTACTATTCAAAATGAGTTTATGGGGAACCCTAACTTTGGAATAGCATCTTTTTCGATTACTCCTGAAATTGATACTCCTCAACAATTAAAAGCATATGCAGAAAGATATGGTATTAACCATAAGAATTGGCATTTACTTACAGGGCAACCCGAAGATGTAGTGTATAATTTATCTAATGAAGGCTTTAAGATGTATGCCGGAAAAGGAGAAGCATCGCATGGAGGGTTTGAGCATTCCGGGCTTTTTGCTTTAGTTGATAAGGATGGTTATATACGATCAAGGTATGATGAACAAGGAAACCCGATAGTATATTATAGGGCATTAGATGAGCATGGTTTTTCAGATCAAATACAGGAGTTAAAACAAGATATAAAACTGTTGTTAAATGAGTAATATAAATTCAGAAGAAAAAAAATACAAACGCTTTATAACTATTGTTTCTATCGTTATTCCTATAGCAGTAGCAGCGTTATTTGGTATAAAAATACCTAATGTAGAACCCTTATCATTTTTACCGCCAATTTATGCAACTATAAACGGAGTAACAGCTATTTTACTTGTATTAGCTGTTGTAGCTATTAAAAGAGGAAATAGAAAATTACATGAACAATTAAATACAATAGCAATAATTTGTTCTGCATTGTTTTTAGTAATGTATGTAGCATATCATATGACCTCTGAATCTACTGAGTTTGGAGGGGAAGAAACAATAAGATATATATACTTTTTTATTTTAATTACTCATATTCTACTTTCTATTGTTATTATACCCTTTGTATTAATAACATTTATGAGAGCTAAATTGAGTAACTTTCCTGAGCACAAGAAAATTGCAAAAATTACGTTTCCGTTATGGCTTTATGTAGCGATTACAGGAGTTATAGTATATTTAATGATATCGCCATATTATGCTTAAGAATAAATCAATAGCTGTATTATTAGGAGTCTTTTTTTGTTTTTCAAATAAAGCATTAGCTCAATGTGCCATGTGTAAAGCTGTTGTTGAAGGCGGCAATGAAACAATAGCTGAAGGCGTTAATAACGGAATAACATATTTAATGGTTTTTCCGTACTTACTTGTAGGTGTATTGTTTTACTTTATATACCAACATCGAAAAAAAATTAAAAATTAAGATAATAATAAGAACATATTATTGTAACATAATTTAAATTTAGTCGTCATATATTGGAAAATTGTTAGAAACTAATTAAAGTTTGGTTTTAATAAAATAGAATTTAATTAGTTTTTTTAAAAGGATAAAATATAGATGACTTTTTTAGTTGTTTATGTTTTGTTTTTTAATAAAATAGCAATTGAAAAACTAATTGAACATAAAAAATATACGTTTTGAAAACTAAAATTGTATTACTGGTAGTATTATTATCAACACTTAGCACTTTTTCTCAAAAAAAATGGACATTAAAAGAATGTGTTGATTACGCTCTAAAAAATAACATAACTATAAAACAAAACCAGTTAAGTCTTGAACTTGCAGAAAAAGATGTTGATATAGCAAAAGGTAACTTTTTACCGGATTTAAATGCATCTGCTAATGGAAGTTTTAGTTCCGGGTTATCACAAGATAGAAGCGGAGTTTTAAAAAATACACAAAACTTTAGTTCTAGTTTTAACCTATCTAGTGGGGTTACTATTTTTAATGGTTATCGAAACCTTAATACATTTAAACAAGCAAAATTAGGAGTAGAGTCAAGCAAGTTAGATTTAGAAGTAATCCAAAACGATATTTCTCTTAGAGTGATTAATACATATCTTAATGTGCTTTTTGCTAAAGAAAACCTTGAGGTAGCCAAAATTCAAGCAGAAATAAGTAAAAAACAAATAAACCGAGCTCAAGCACAATTTGATGCAGGAGCGATTCCTAAAGGAGATTTGTTAAACGTACAATCAACAGCTGCTAACGATTTGCAAAATGTAGTTACTCAAGAAAATAGTTTAAATTTAGCTTTACTGCAATTAGCGCAATTATTACAAATATCAGCTGATGATTTTGATGTTGAAAAAATAGAGATTGATTCGCCTTCATCTGCATTATTATATAATTCATCAAGACAGGTTTATGATAAAGCCTTAACGTTAAGACCGGAAATAGAAAAAGCAAAATTAGCTATCGATAATTCGGATTTAGATATTAAAATAGCCAAAGGAAACTATCTGCCATCATTATCACTTAATTTTGGAGCCGGAAGTTCATATTTTCATCAGTTTAATAACATTATTTTTCCTAACGATTACTTTTTTAAACAAATTAATGATAGGATGAGATATAGCGTAGGGGCCTCATTAAATATTCCAATATTTAATCGCTTTCAAACTAAGAATAGAGTTGCAAAGTCTGTTATAAACAAAAAAGTGTCTGAATTGTCATTAGAAAACCAAAAATTACAATTACAGCAAACCATTGAGCAGGCATTTTTAGATGCTAAAGCAGCAGCAAAAGCTTTTGAAGCAGCTCAAATTTCGTTAGAAGCTCAAAAAGAGGCTTTTAAAAACGCACAGGTAAGTTATGATTACGGTTCAATGACTCAGTTTGATTTTGATCAGGTAAAAAACCGATTAGTAAACTCTGAAGGAGCTATGATTAGAGCTAAATATGATTACGTATTTAAAACCAAAGTATTGAAATTCTATTTTGGAGAATCTATAGTAGATTAATTTAATTACAGGGGAAATAAATTATAGTTAATCTATATACAAACCTTACCAATTTTAGTTGGTAAGGTTTTTTCTTTATAATGTATCTTTGCAAAAAACAAACGTTATTTGTGGCCATAATTTTAAACATAGAAACAGCAACAAAAAATTGCTCAGTGAATATAGCTGAGAATGGAAACATTTTAGCAATGAGAGAGCTAAATGATGGTAATTATTCACATGCAGAAAAGTTACACCCATTTATTCAGGAAGTTTTAAAAGAAGCTTCAGTAAAATCTCAGCAAATTAATGCTGTTGCTGTCAGTAAAGGTCCCGGATCTTATACAGGGCTTAGAATTGGAGTATCTGCAGCAAAAGGCTTATGTTTTGCTTATGATGTTCCGTTAATTTCTATTGAAACCTTACACTCACTAGCATTGAATGTTCATATAAAAGAAGGATATATTGTGCCTATGTTAGATGCCCGAAGAATGGAAGTGTATTCGATTGTTTACAATGAAAAGTACATTCAGGAGAGAGAAATAAGAGCAGAGGTTATAGATGAACATTCATTTAAAGAATTGTTAGATAGCAATAAAGTTTACTTTTTAGGTGACGGAGCAGAAAAGTGTAAGGAACTACTTTGCAATGATAATGCTATTTTTATTGATAATAAATATCCGTCAGCAAAAGAAATGGCCATGCTTAGTTACGAGAAGTATAAAAAAAACGACATCGAAGATGTCGCTTATTTTGAACCTTTTTATCTTAAGGATTTTGTAGTAACCCCTGAAAAAAAGCGTTAACCTTGTTTTTGGATCTCAACAGAATGAGGGTAAGGAATTTCAATACCTGCTTTATCTAGAGCAATCTTAACATTTTCTGTAGTAGAAAAGTATACATCCCAGTAATCAGCAACATCAACCCAAGGACGGACTGCATAGTTAACTGAACTTTCAGCTAATTCAGCTACATTTACTGTAGGTGCAGGCTCTTTTAATACTTTTGGATTAGAGGTTAATACACTCATTAAAATTTCCTTGGTTTGTTTTATGTCGGCATCGTATGAAACACCAAACGTTAAATCAACACGAAGTTTCCCTTCAGCAGTGTGGTTTATAATATTACCATTTGATAATGATCCATTAGGAATTATAGCTAACTTATTTCCAGGAGTATTAACATGGGTTGTAAAAATTTGAATTTCTTTTACTACCCCTTTTACTCCTTGAGCTTCAATTAAATCACCTACTTTAAAAGGTTTAAAAATCATAATTAAAGTACCTCCCGCAAAATTTGATAACGAACCCTGTAAAGCTAAACCTATAGCCAAACCGGCAGCTCCAATAATTGCAGCAAAAGATGTTGTAGCCACCCCTAGTTTAGAAACTACAGTAACAAATAATAAAATCTTTAAAGTCCAACTCAATAAGTCGCTTAAAAACTTTTGAAGAGTAATATCAATTTTTTGCTTCTGCATTATTTTTTTTGCAGCCTTAACAACAAGCTTTATCATAAATAAACCTATGATTAAAATTGCAAGTGCTGTTACAACTTTAGGAGCATAATTAATTAATAATTCTTTAAATTTTTCAACGTACTGTTCCATGTTTAATAAATAATAATTTTAAATAGTTTTTAGATTCAGTAGTAGTGGTAGTTGTATAGTAAATTTAAAACACTAATAATAAAATACTTATTAGTGCGGGAATAGATTGGATAAAAAAGATTTGTATTTTTTTAGTTGAATAAAAGCCATAAATACCGGCAATAAAAACACAAAAAGAGAAAAATAAGGCAACCTCTGTTTTTTGTTGTAAGAAAGCCCAGATAAACCCAGCGGCTAAAAAACCGTTATATAATCCTTGATTTGCTGCTAGTACTTTGGTTTCTTCTGCAAAACTCTTAGTTTTTAATCCAAATGCTTTTATTCCTTTAGGTTTAGTCCACAAAAACATTTCTAAAATTAAAATGTATAAGTGAATTAAAGCTAGTAGGATAACAAAACTGTTTTGTAATATATTCATGTTCAAAAATAGAAAATATGCGACTTTAATAAAACAAAATCGCATATTTATTAATAGTAGTTGTTTTTATGTAGGCTTTTAAATTACTTCGAAAGTAACTTTTAAGTTCACTCTAAATTCGGTAACCTCATCATTATTAACCACAACGCTTTGTGATTGTACAAAAGCAGATTTAATATTTTTAACAGATTTTGAGGCCTGTTTTACTGCTTTTTTAGTAGCATCTTCCCAACTTTTATCAGAATTAGCTAAGACTTCAATAACTTTCATTATTGCCATAATAATTTTTTTTAAATGATTAATACCTAGTAAATATAAGAAAAACTGGTGAGATTAGAAGCCGGTTTTATTCAATGTTAAATTAATGTTATGTAAATGTTGTTTAAGTGTAAAATTTTATTTATATTTGTAATGATAGTGTTAACGATTAAAGTGTTAGATATGAAAAAATTAGTTGTTTTAGCTTGTATGTTTGCTTTTACTGCAATGCAAGCTCAAGTAGAGCCAAAGTATGAAAAAGCTGGAGATTTAGTAAAAGTTACCTATTTCTATAAAGACGGAAAGATTAAAGAACAAGGCTTTTTTAAAGATAAAAAATTAGAAGGAACTTGGGTTACTTTTGATAGCAAAGGAAATAAAACGGCTATTGCCCATTATGAAGCAGGTAAGAAAGTTGGGAAATGGTTTATGTGGCACCAAGATGGATTAAAAGAGGTTGATTATAAAGACAACACAATAGCAAGTATACAAACTTGGAAAGAAGAAACTAAGATGGCTGTTAAATAGCAGTCAGTTAACGTGTTAAAAATAAAAAAGTCGAGTAAATTTACTCGACTTTTTTATTTTCTTCCAAAATCTGCAGGAATTTCTCCCCAAGCTTTTGTTTCCCATTTTAATATAGGGTTACTATAAGAATTATTTTTAAGCCAGTTTTCAGCCCTTTTTATTAAATCTAAAATATCTTTATTAGAACAGTCAAAAACAATATTGGTTTTACATTGTTTTTGTTTTACCCAATTAATAGCAATTTTAGAATCAGAATAAATAGGCAGATTATCCATTTTTTTACTTTTTAATAACGCAATTCCATGCACTAAAGCTAAAAACTCGCCAATATTATTCGTGCCATTTTTAAAAGGTCCTTTTATAAAAATTTCTTTTTTGTTATGGGTTAAGACCCCTCTGTATTCCATTATTCCAGGGTTACCGGAACAAGCAGCATCTACAGAGATGCTTTCTAAAACAGGAGAGCCATATTTTTCTTTTTCGGCAGCAGAAAGTTTTTTAGTTTTAGTATCAAGACCCTTATAATCATTAAAGCTTTTTTTAAAGGCTTTTTCGGCTTCATTTTTATCTGCAAAAGATTTATACTGGGCTCCTTCAAAACCTTCAACCATTTTTTTACAAATAGCCCAAGATGAAAAGATACCGGTTTCTTTTCCTTTCCAAACTACATAATATTTTTTCTTTTTACTCATGTTGTAAAATTACCTCTTCAATAACTTTTGGAAAATGCTCATATTCTAACTCATGAACTTTTTGAGCTATGGTTTCCGGAGTATCACTTGAAGAAACCGAAGTTTTAGCTTGAAAAATGATAGCACCTTCATCATAATTCTCATTAACATAATGTATCGTAATACCCGTTTCTGCTTCGTTATTTTCTTTTACTGCTTTGTGAACATTCATTCCATACATACCTTTTCCACCATATTTTGGAAGAAGAGCAGGGTGAATATTAATTATTTTATTAGGAAAAGCATTCACAATTTTAGCTGGTATTTTCCATAAAAAACCGGCTAAAACTATAACATCAGCTTCAACTTGTAAAAAATTTAAAACAGTATCATCATGTATAAAACTATCTTTATCAAACAAAGAAGCATCAATATTTAAACGCTCACAACGATCAAAAACTTTAGCTTGTTCATTGTTTGAAAGAACATGAGTAACCACAATTTCTTCCGAATTTTGGAAATATTTTATAATATTTTCTGCATTACTACCTGAGCCTGAAGCAAAAATTACAATACGTTTCATTACTTTTTAAGTTGTGTTGTTACTGCAAAAAAAAGAATAATTATTAAGATTGAAGCGCTATGAGACAAAAGATTCAAGTATTTTTTTTATTTTAGACATCACATTTTTGCGCAAAAATTAGAATTAAAACTTAAGATTTGTATTTTTGCCCCGATTTTAAATTTTAAAACTTATAAAATTATGTCAGACATTGCATCAAGAGTAAAAGCGATTATCGTTGACAAATTAGGAGTAGACGATAACGAAGTAACAAACGAAGCAAGCTTCACAAACGATTTAGGAGCAGATTCATTAGATACTGTTGAGTTAATTATGGAATTCGAAAAAGAATTTGATATTCAAATTCCAGATGATCAAGCTGAGAACATTGGTACCGTAGGTCAAGCGATTAGCTATATAGAAGACGCAAAAAAATAAGAATTATATGCAATTAAAGCGAGTTGTAGTAACTGGACTTGGCGCATTAACGCCAATAGGAAACAATAAAGATGAGTATTGGAATAGCTTGGTTAACGGAGTTAGCGGAGCAGCACCTATAACGTATTTTGATGCTGCCAAGTTCAAGACTCGTTTTGCATGTGAATTAAAAAATTTTAATGCGACCGACTTTATAGATAGAAAAGAGGCTCGTAGAATGGACAGATTTACGCAGTATGCAATTGTAGCTTCTGATGAAGCTATTGCAGATGCAAAATTAAATCTGGATGAAATCAACAAATTAAGAGTTGGTGTTATTTGGGGAGCAGGAATTGGAGGATTAGAGACTTTTCAAGAGGAAGTGTTAAGTTACGCAAAAGGAGACGGAACACCTAAATTTAATCCTTTCTTTATCCCTAAAATGATTGCAGATATTGCTCCAGGAAATATTTCTATTAAAAATGGATTTATGGGGCCAAACTATACTACGGTATCTGCCTGTGCATCTTCTGCCAATGCTATGATTGATGCTTTAAACTACATCAGACTAGGTCACTGTGATATAATTGTTACAGGAGGTAGTGAAGCAGCAGTAACAATAGCTGGTATGGGAGGTTTTAATGCAATGCATGCTTTATCTACCAGAAATGAAAGCCCGGAAACAGCTTCAAGACCTTTTGATGCTGAGCGTGATGGATTTGTTTTAGGAGAAGGAGCAGGAGCCATTGTTTTAGAAGAATATGAGCATGCTAAAGCCAGAGGTGCAAAAATTTATGCTGAAGTTGTTGGTGGAGGTTTGTCATCAGATGCACATCACATGACTGCACCCCATCCAGAAGGAATTGGGGTAATAGCAGTAATGAAAAACTGCCTTGAAAATGCAGGTTTACAACCGGAAGATGTTGATCATATTAACACACACGGTACTTCAACTCCATTAGGAGATGTTGCAGAGTTAAAAGCTATATCTGAGGTATTCGGAGAGCATGCTAAAAATATCAATATTAATTCAACAAAATCTATGACAGGTCATTTGTTGGGAGCAGCCGGAGCTATTGAGGCAATTGCATCAATAATGGCTATGGAACACGGTATGGTTCCTCCAACAATTAACCACACAACAGTTGATGAAAATATTAATCCGGAGCTTAATTTAACACTAAATAAAGCTCAAAAGAGAGATATAAAAGTAGCCATGAGTAATACTTTTGGATTTGGTGGACATAATGCTTGCGTTGCTTTCAAAAAACTTGATTAATCTTTTATGAATTTCCTTCGTAGAATAGTTAAGCCCCAAAATAAAGAGGATGAAAACTTTTACTACGAATTAAAGGAACTGCTTAACTTTAAACCTATTAAGCTTAAATATTATAAAAAAGCATTTACTCATAGGTCATTAAAGTTAGTAGATAGTAATGGAAACCCTGTAAACTATGAACGTTTAGAGTTTCTCGGTGATGCTATTTTAGGAACAGTTATAGCATCCTATCTATATAAAAAAGTTCCGGACGGAGACGAGGGGTACTTAACTCAAATGAGGTCTAAAGTTGTAAGTAGAGAACATTTGAATGCTTTAGGGAAAGATTTAGATCTCCTAAAATTTGTTAAAAGTAATGTAGCTAGCAATCAAATAAGTGAAAATATTCACGGAAATATATTTGAAGCTTTGGTAGGTGCCATCTATTTAGATAGAGGATACAATTATTGCCATCAATTTATTTACGAACAGGTAATATTACCGTATGTAGATATTGAAAGATTAGAAGGTAAAATATCGAGCTATAAAGGGTACATTATTGAATGGTGTCAGAAAAATAAGAAAAAATATAGTTTTGATTCGTACGAAGACACCGGTAATCAAGATAAAAAACATTTTAGTGTTCGAGTAACTATTGATGGAGTTATGATTGCTAAAGGTAGAGCCACTTCTAAGAAAAAAGCAGAAGAAATCGCATCTAAAAGAGTGTACTATGCAATGCAAGATAAAATGAAAAACTCTTAACATTTACATCGAAAACCTTTTCGTTAATTTCACACTAAATATTATATACATTCATTAACTTAGCAAAAAAACTAAGTAGTGTTTTATGCCTGTTTATGAGCTGGATTTTAGTGATTTTTCTTCTAACGAGTACGCATTAATAGCCATTCATACAACTCTAAGCGATTATAAACTTGCTTATCTTTTAAATAATCGATTAAATTACCTGTTTAAAAGAGCTGATTTTGATTTAGACATGAAAAGTAAACATAATGAGAAAGCATCGTTTTCTATTTATGAATATTTTAATGCGGAATACAGTTTTTTTTTAATAAGTAATGTTTTTAAAAATAAAAAAGAAACAGATGGAATAGGGTTATTTACAGAAAGTATAGCCTACAATTATCTGGTTCCGGAAAAGAAAAAAGTTGATTATTTCATGAAAATTGAAGGAGATGTTGAAGAAGGTTTTTTAATAACATTAATAACAGAGATTAAAAATCTTCCTCAAGTATTAACATCATATGAAATAGAAGTAGAAACTTTAAAATCTAAAGATTTTTTAATTTTTTAACGTATGCCACATAATAAGAAAACGAAAATTGTAGCCACATTAGGTCCAGCCACTAACACAAAAGAAATTTTAGAAAAAATGGCTGCTGAAGGAGTTAACGTTTTTAGAATAAATTTTTCTCATGCTGATTATGATATTGTAAAAGAACGTATAGCTCAGATTAGAAAGATTAATGAAGAAAGAGGTTATAATGTAGCCATATTAGCAGACTTACAAGGTCCTAAATTGCGTGTAGGAGTAATGGAAGATGGAGTTGAATTAAAAGATGGCGATACATTTATTTTTACAACAGAAGAGTGTATAGGAACAAAAGAAAAAGCTTTTATGACCTATCAACGTTTTCCAAAAGATGTAAAAGTAGGAGAGCATATTTTAGTTGATGATGGTAAACTGAGATTTGAAGTAATTTCAACCGATAAAACTAAAAATGTTGAAACCAAAGTATTAGTGGGAGGTCCGTTAAAGTCTAAAAAAGGAGTTAACTTACCTAACACAAGCATATCTTTACCGGCTCTTACTGAGAAAGATAAAAAAGATGTTGTTTTTGCCCTAGAACAGGAAGTAGATTGGGTTGCTCTTTCTTTTGTAAGAACTCCGGAAGATTTACGAATGTTACGTGATTTAATTAAGCAAAAATCACGATACAGAGTTCCGGTTATCGCTAAAATAGAAAAACCGGAAGCAGTAGAAAATATTGATGCTTTAATACCTTATTGCGATGGGTTAATGGTAGCCAGAGGTGATTTAGGAGTAGAAATACCTATGCAGGATGTTCCTTTAATTCAAAAAAGTTTAGTACGTAGAGCAAAACTTGCCAGAATACCGGTTATTATTGCAACGCAAATGATGGAAACTATGATTGAAAACCCGGTACCAACGAGGGCTGAAGTTAATGATGTAGCAAATTCTATTATGGACGGAGCAGATGCTGTAATGTTATCCGGAGAAACTTCAGTAGGAAAACACCCGATAAAAGTTATTAAAACAATGACAGAAATTATTGGAAGTGTTGAGTTTTCAGAGTTAATTAAAGTTCCTCAAGAGCCGCCTCATATACGTACCAATCGTTTTATAACAAAATCAATATGTCATCATGCAGCTTTAATGGCTGATGATATTAAAGCTTCTGCAATATCTACATTAACAAATAGTGGATATACGGCTTTTCAAATTTCTGCATGGAGACCTAAAGCACATGTTTTAGCTTTTTCTTCTGAAAAAAGAATTTTAGGAAAATTAAATCTTTTATGGGGAGTTAGAGCATACTATTATGACAGAGACTTAAGCACTGACGATACCGTTGAAGATATTAATGAAATAGCTAAAGAAAAAGGGTTTGTTAAAACCGGAGATTTCATTATCAATTTATCTTCTATGCCTGTTGAGGAAAGAGGTATGGTAAACACTTTAAGAGTATCTCAGATTAATTAAAATAATTAATAGAGGATAAAATTTTAACAAATTATAAATAATATAAAAACTCCTTAGTTATTCTTTAACTAAGGAGTTTGTTTTTTAATAACCTAAAATTTTATCTTTTTAGAAGTAATAATAGCATCATTAGTAACAAAAGGCATAGGCATCATAATTTCACTTCTGGGTTGTATATTAAATATAGGGTTTGATAGTAAATCGTACGAAACTTCATTCAAAATTAATTCAGGTTTTTCATCTTTACTTATCGTTAATGTGATTGTTACTTCTGAATCAGAATTTGACATTTGATAAATTAACAAAGGACCTTTTGTGGCGTCAAAAGCTTTCCCGTTATCATATAATTCTCCGTTTATACATAAACCGTGAATTGTTAAAGAAGTTGAGTTATAAAACTCATACTTATTTATTTTTCTACTGGGTAGAAGTGTAAAACTTATTTCTCTCTTATCATTAATTATAGTATCAGTATTTACTTGAATTTTTGAAATAGGAATGTTTTTGTTAGCTGTTTGTTTATAGTATTTATAACGGGTATTATATTTGCTTTTTCCGGAAATTTCAGGAATATTTCCTTCAGTATAATTAGCACTAAAAATTTGTTGTGTATAGCTATCAAGAGTAGTGTTGTAAGTAGCCCAGTAAGAAGTATTGGTGTCTGAGTTTTGGATAAAAACTAAACTGTTAGGCTTTTTTTTATCAACTGAAAAACCGCTATTAAAAGTAGCTGAAACAAATAAAATAATAGTTGCTAAACCGCTTAAAAAGAGCCAAGCACTTTTTCTTTTTTGTTGTATAAAAACGGGTAACATCCAACCATAAGTTAAGGTTATTAAAATGGATGAAATAAAGAGCATTTTTAATCCTAATCCAACAGGAAAAAGTTTCACCATAGGAATAATAATATAAACTGTTGGAATGGATAGCAGAGCAAATAATAAGGCCTTAGATTTTTTTTGAATATCCATTAAAACTAAAATACTCAGTATTAAAATGGAGATAAGTACAGGAATAATAAAAAAGGCGGCTCCCGGTAGAAATTTTGCAATAAAACCATTTATGACTAAACCAAAGAAAATTGGAGCAATTAATAAATCGGTAGTTTTATTGTGATTAAAATAACTGTAAACTTTAAAAAGAATCCATACAGTTAGTAAAGAAAATGCAGCAATGTATTGATAACCATTGTAGGTAAACCCATGTAGGATGTCATTATATTGAGGATGAATTATGAGAAGTAATTTCCATAAAAAATAACTTACAAACCCCGAGATTAAAAGAGCTCCTGTAAAAGGAATAAAACCCTTTAAACTGCCTGCAATTGATATTTTATGATTTTTTATACCTATAAAAACGATGGTAAAAAAGATAATAATAGCAAAAATTAGCATAGGGATAATCCAAGTAAAAGGATACGAAAGTAGTTTAATAAGAGGGAAATTTACAAAAACAAAATCCTCATCACTAGTTAGGTTAGTGAAATCGTTGGAAGAAAAATAAGCTAACGAGCTCATTAAATATTCTGCTTGGTGTAAAAGAGAAGCTCTATCCAATCGCTCATAAGAATCTTGTTCAGTATGGTAATCAAAATGATCATCAATAAATGCAAAATTATAACCGTTAATATTTCCATTCTCTCTAAATACAGTTAAATCAGTATCATTAGGAAGTATTTTGTACACACTGTATAATAAAGAATTGGAAGTAGGATACTTAGGTTTAGAAGCCATAAACTCTTGAAGAAGTTTTTTGTTTTTACCGTTTGTTTCCATCAACATTAAACTAGGACCACCGCTACCTCTAGCTTCAAAATTTAAAACTAAATCAACATCTTTAGCCCAAGGATGATGCTCAACAAAAGCTTGTGCTCCCAACAAACCAAGCTCTTCGGCATCAGAAAACAAGATAATTATATCACTTTTAGGCTGTTTGTTTTTAGCTAAAAAAGCTCTGATACCTTCCAAGATTGTAACAACTCCGGATCCGGCATCACTAGCTCCTAATGAAGAATGAGGATTAGAGTCGTAATGTGTTAATAACAACAAAGCTTTTCCTGCAGAAGTTCCTTTAATTCTTACAAGAATATTTTCAACGGTGGTACTCGCTTTCCATTTTTTATTAATCGCTGTTTGTTGCTGTATTTGAGGAGATAATCCTATTTTTTTTAGTTCGTTTACAATATATTCTTGTACTACTTTATGCTCATTACTTCCTGTATAATGTGGTTTTTGAGAAATGTTTTTTAAATGATATAAAGCATTATCCATAGAAAAACCAGTATGTTTTTTTATTTCTTTTTCTATAGAGATTGAAGGAATACTATCACTAAAACTCCAAAAAATAGTAAGGGTAATTAGAAGAATAGCAGACAGGTTATAGGTTCTTTTCATTGGTTGGTTTTTTGTGATTATAAATGTAATCAAATAATATGTTATGATTTAAAATATTTATAAGTTGTTAAAAATCAGTATATTTAATAACTTAAACTAACTATTATGGGAATTATTAACTTTCAAGGGAAACGTACTTCGGTATTAAAAAATGAAGCTGAACCTATTTTGGTTTCTGATTACATGACCACAAAAATTATATCGTTTAAAGAAGATCAACCGATAGAAGAGGTTATTGAAACTTTAATTAACAATAGAATTTCTGGTGGACCTGTAGTGAATGATAAAAATGAATTGATAGGTATTATTTCTGAAGGTGATTGTATGAAACAAATTTCAGAAAGTCGTTATTACAATTTACCTATTGATAAAAATAGTACTGTAGGGAAAGCAATGATACGAGAGGTTGAAACTATTGATGGTAGTATGAATATTTTTGATGCTGCTAATAAATTTCTAGCATCAAAATTAAGAAGATTTCCTATTGTTGAAAACGGAAAATTGGTAGGGCAAATTAGCCAGAAAGATGTATTAAAGGCGGCTATGAAATTAAAAGGAAGTACATGGAAATGATTATTCTTGCTTGACGAGTAAATACCATTCGTTTTCTAACTCTAAATAACCTTGGTCGTATACATAAAAATAGGTGTTTCCTGTTTTTGTGGTATATAGCGTTGTGATAAAATTAAAATCAAATCCTTTATCAAATAATTTTCTTCTGGTAACTTTTGTCTTTCCTGAGGTATTGAGTTCAGATAAGATTTTATAGTTTTTACGTAAACGATTATTTGTATTTCTAATTAAATTTTTACTCTCTTTATTAACTTTATTGTTAAAAGCATTCCGACAATAATCTGAACAAAACTTTTTATCAATACGTCCAACAACCTTTTCTCCACATTCCAAACAATTTTTTATGTTGCTCATAAATAAATACTTAGTATGTGTAAATAGGTAACTACATACTATTTTACACTAAATTAGTAAAAAAATTAAATTTAAGCCCTAAATAAATAGGGCTTTTTTTATTTTCTAATATATAAATGCATTAAAAAATTTGTAAGTCCTCTACTCACAAAAAATGCAATTAAAAAATACCACCATTTTGGTTTTGATTGATTGTGTATAGATATTAATAATATACCTAATGCAAATAAAATTAATAGAGTATAAAAGTAAATATTCTTTCGTCTATTATATTTCTTTAAAAAATAATCGTTCATAATTTATTTAACTCTTATCCAAACATCTTTATTTGTAAACCATTCTCCGGATTGACCGTTTCTTTCATCTAAAACTTCGATAGTTTCCATTTTATTTTCATTAATAAAATTTAACTTTAATTGTTTATCATTAAATAACATTCGATCTCCTGAAATATTAAATGATATAATATTAGAATTATTATCACTAATACATATTCCATTTTTAACGCTATATCCTACATGTAAAAAAGTATTATTTTCATTGAATGTAACATTAGTTTTTTTAGAACACTCATCTATATTCTTATTTGTACCATCTTCTTTAAATTGAGCTTCTAATTTCCATTTACCATATAGGTAATTAACTTCATTTGATTCATTTTTAGAGCATGAAACAATTAATACTAATCCGATAATTTTGTTTATTATTTTCATAATTTTTAAAAGGTTTATTTCACTCAAACCCAAAGTGAAGTTAATAAAAAAAAGAAGCGTGGGCTTGTAGCCTAAAACATCTAAAGAGGTTCTGGTAAACCTTACGCAATGAATAGGTACATTAACACCCACGCAAGTAGCGTGAGCATCAACTATTCTATTCTGTTGCGTTTTTGAAATTTACCAGATTTCTTTAGACAGAATGAAAGCTAACGCTTTATTTATATTTTCAAAATTTTATATAATACTCAAATGAGTATCTAACAAATTTACATACTTTATTTAGTTTTTAAAACTAAATCTTTTTTGAGTTTATTTTTTATATACTAAAAAACACTAATTTTTTGTTTTTAGTGTAATAAACTACTATATTTGTATTGTTAAAACAATAATCAAATGATTAACAAAGACTTCAACTCAATTTTAGAATTAATAAAAACCTTTCCTAATGAACAATCTTGTATTGATCATTTAGAGGAACTTCGTTGGAATGGATATGTTGTTAGTCCTTTTGATAGTAGTTCAAAAGTATATAATTGCAAAGGAAATAAATACAAGTGTAAAAATACCGGTAAATATTTCAATGTTAAAACAAATACTATTTTTGATAATACTAAAATACCATTACAAAAATGGTTCCTAGCAATATGGTTAGTTACTTCACATAAGAAAGGTATTTCATCACTTCAATTAAGTAGAGATATTGATATTACTCAAAAATCTGCTTGGTTTATGCTACAGAGAATTAGAAATTGTTTTGGAATAGATAATGATAACCAATTAGATAATGAAGTTGAAGTTGACGAAACATATATTGGAGGTAAAGAGAAAAATAAACATGCTAATAAAAAATCTAAAAACACACAAGGTAGAAGTTCAGTTGAAAAAACTCCTGTTGTTGGAATGGTTGAAAGAAAAGGTAATGTAAAGGCTAAAGTTATTAAAGATGTAAAAGCTAATACATTATCTAAAGAAGTTGTTAAAAACGTTAAGAAAAACGCTAATCTATACTCTGATGAATGGTTAGGTTATAGAGGTTTAGAATTAATATATAATCATAGTTTTATTAAGCATAATAGAAAAGAGTATGTTAAAGGTAGAATTCATACTAATACAATAGAGGGGTTTTGGTCGCTTTTAAAACGTGGTATTATTGGAATTTATCATTTTACTTCAAAAAAACATTTACAAATGTATGTTGATGAATTTGTGTTTAGATATAACACAAGAAAAGGAACAGAAAGTACAAGATTTAATTTACTTTTGAATAATATTGAAAATAGAATAACTTATAAGGAATTAATAAATGGCTAAAAATAATTCTATAACAGTTCAAGGAACAATTATAAATATAATTACATCAAATGAAGAAGACTATATTAGCTTAACAGATATGGTTAAGGCTAAAGATGGGGATTTCTTTATAAGCGACTGGTTAAGAAATGCTAACACATTAGATTATATCGCTGCATGGGAATCAATGAATAACAAAGATTTTAATTATGGCGAATTCGCCATAATTAGACAATCTGCTGGTTCTAACTCTTTTAAAATAAGTGTTAAGGAGTTAATGGAAAAGACAAATATTAAATGTTTAACAGCGAAAGCAGGTAGATATGGAGGTACATATGCACATAAAGATATAGCTTTTAATTTCGGTATGTGGATTAGTCCAGTATTTCAACTTTATATTGTAAAAGAGTATCAAAGATTAAAAGAAATTGAATCAAACCAATATGGACTAGAATGGGATGTAAGAAGAATATTAAGTAAAACTAATTATAAAATACATACTGACGCTGTAAAAAAGCATATAATACCAAAAACTAGATATAGTTCAGCTAAGGAATGGCTAGAATATGCAGATGAAGCTGATTTGCTAAATATAGCCTTATTTGGATGTACAGCAAAGCAATGGAAAGAAGCTAATCCCTCAAGAGCTTTGAATGGAGAAAATATTAGAGATATGGCAAGTATAAATGAGTTAGCTATACTTTCTAATATTGAAAGTCTTAGCTCTACATTGATATCCAACAACATATCTAAAGCAAATAGATTAAGAATTCTATCTAAAACGGTACAAGAACAAAGAAAAACATTAGATGAAATAGATATTATAAAATCACTAAAAAAGTATTCTAATGCGACTTATATTGACGTAAAAAATAAATCAGAAGAAGAATTAAAAAAACTATCAGATTTCAATCAAAAACTAAAAAAAGGACTAGATTACAATCCTAAAGAAGAAAAGTAATCAATTAGCATCAGTTTTGGCTGTTTAGTTAGGGTTAAGCTCAAGGAGATAACATTAACAGTGCGTCACGTTCCTATACTTGTAAGGTTTTATTCAGACTTTTTTTAGTCGGTGATAACTTGCGCTCTGATTGTTGTAATATTGAACTTTTAATCGCAGAATAAAATGCTTACTTATTTTTTAAAAAGTACATTCGTACTTAATAAATTAAACTTTATTTTTTAGTGTAAAATTATATATAGTTACTTGTAAATATAAACATTATTCGATTACATTCAATTACAAACGAAAACAAATGTTTACTAACCATTTTTTAATTCTCTTGTGATACATCTTTGCATCGTCAATTCAATTGAATGACAAAATCTTAACTGTTTAATAAAAAAATAAATAATTTATGAATGCACTAAAAAACAAAGTACAGTTAATTGGGCACCTAGGGAATAATCCGGAAATTATCACTTTAGAAAGTGGTAAAAAATTGGCTAAGTTTTCTTTAGCAACTAATGAAACGTACAAAAACTCATCAGGTCAAAAAGTAACTGATACGCAATGGCACTATATTGTTGCATGGAATAAAACAGCTTCAATTGTAGAACAATTTTTACAAAAAGGAAGTGAAATTATGATTGAAGGAAAATTAACTTCTAGATCTTTTGAAGATAAAGAAGGAAATAAACGTTATGTAACGGAGGTGGTTTGTAATGAGCTGCTAATGTTAGGAAATAAATAAGTGGGAAAATTACTATTAACCATTTTAGAAGAATTGTATTCTTCAAACATAAAAGAAAAAAGAAAGATAAAGAAGACTGCTAAATTTTAGTGGTCTTCTTCATTTATAAGATTGTCCTCATATCGTTTTGATGCTTTCCTCAATTTATGATGAATTTGAAGTCTGAGTTTTTCAGGTTTTAATACTTCAATAGATTCACCATAACCCAAAAGCAGTCGTTCTAATTCAAAATTTGTTTTTACAAAAATATTGAAGATAACTCCATCTTCAGTATGTTTAATTAGACGTTGCGAACGATGGAGAGGTTTAGTAATAATATAAGGTGCCATTTTTTCATCTGCCCAAAATTGTATACGTTGAGGTCTGGAATTAGGGACAGTTGCTCCAATAACATCTTTATAAAAAGTATCTCCATCAATGTTTACATCTTTATAAACCGTTTTTTCTTCTATAGATAGTTTAAGAATCCTATCTAATGCTAAAGTTATATAACTGTTTTTGTGAATAGCTAAAATAAACCATCTATTATTATATTCTTTTAATAGTTGTGGGTGTATAACTTTATCATTAGGTTTTATTGCTTTAAAAGATTGATAAGTAACTCTAATGGCAAATTTACTTCTAATGGCATTATATATAGGATCTATATATTCAAGACCTTTTAAATTTTCATTCTTATCTAAATGAATAATAGCCCTTTTTGTATTTTGAGATGAATATACAGAGTCTTCTAATCGCTGCAAAACTCCGTCCATTTCTTTAAAAAGAGAAAAGTCTTTAAACTGACGTAGTACCGCAATAGCTTCATTCATTACTTTTATATCTGTTTCAGTTACCGGAATGTTTTTTATACTGTAGTTTTCTTCAGTGTACGTATAGTATTTACGATCGTAAACTTCAATAGGAGCATTGTATCCTAACTTGTCACTGCGCATATGTTGAATATCAAGTTGTACAGTGCGTTTACTTACATACACATCTTTTCCTTCATATTCATACAAGGCATCAGAACAAGCTTCAATAAGATCATCTAAGGTCCATTTTCGCATGGTATTTCGTAAACATTGATCTATAGTTTTATATCGAATAAGAGCATTTTTATTAGAAGCCATCTATAAAATTGTTAGTTCGTACATTAAATTATTTCTTGCTTGTTTTTCATACAATTCTTTAAAAATAGAAGTAGCATAAATCGTTTCTTTTTTTAGAAAATGCTGTAAAACTTTTTTCCTTCCGTTTCTGTATAATACATTAGGAACTAATTTATATTCTTTCCTTATTTTTTGAGTGTAGTTTATATAAATATCTAACGACTGCCCTAAAATAGCTAAATCAAAATCAATTAAAAATTGTGTGTCTTCAGAATAAGCGTTATGGGTTTTTGTGGCTAATATTTGATTCTTTATGTCTGCATAATAATGATTAGGAAGGCTAATTTCTTTTAAAACAGTTAGTGCAAAGTCAGCACTTTTTTCTTCATTATCTTTTTTCCAAATATTGTAAACTATGTCATGATAAAAAATAGAAAAAGCAACTATTTCCGGCATTAATAAGCTGTCCTTATAAACATCATAATAATTAAATAATTCCTCTAAATGAGTTAAATTATGGTAAGCTCTGTATTTTTCGTTATAGAGTGTAAAAAGCTCTGACCATAATTTATCAATCAAAGATTGATTATTTGTATAGTTACCAATAAGATTGTTGAAGCGATGTTGTAATATCAAAATCAAAAGTTTATATAAAAATATAAAATAACAGAATCTACGCAAAAACATTGCGTAAATATGAGTAATATTTGCAGAGTAATTACAAAATATGCCGAAAAAAGTGGGAGAATTGTAAGAAAAGGAAGTAAAAAATAATTTTAAAAGAATAATAATGATGAATACAATAAAAAATACAATAAGAAAACAGGACGAATTTTTACCAAAAGCAATAATTTGTGATTTAGATGGAACCTTAGCTTTAATTCACAATAGAAGTCCTTTTGATGGAAGTAAATGTGCACAAGATTTACCCAATAAACCTGTTGTTAATTTGGTGAAAAATTATAAAAAACTAGGCTATAAAATATTGTTTTTATCAGGAAGGAATATAAAATACAAAGAACAAACAAAATCTTGGTTAAATAAATTTAATATACCATATGATGTTTTATGGATGAGAGAAGAAAATGACAACAGAAAAGATGCTATTGTTAAAGAGGAGTTGTTTACTAAAAACATTGAAGATAAGTTTTATATTGAGTTTGTATTAGACGATAGAGATCAAGTAGTTGATTTATGGAGAAAGAAATTAAAACTACCTTGTTTTCAAGTTTTTTATGGAGATTTTTAATCGCTAAATTATATCTAAAAATAGAAGGTGAAAGCTTTATAAAAAAGACTCCTTAAAATATTAAATTTAAGGAGTCTTTTTTAAGTTATTCTAAAATCATAAATCGTTTTTTTGATTTGTTAGAACTCATCATTATAAATTTATTACCATCATAAGTTCCAAAGAAAGGAAAATAAAACTCTTTATTTTTATTGTCTTGAATTTTGTTATAAGAAACATCTCCGTTTGAGGAATATTCAATGTCATATAAAGAAGTAGATTCAAACCAACCTCTGGATACTTTTATTCTACCATCATTTTTTTTAGTTAAGTTTTTACCGGAATTTAAAATAATATGGAGTTGATCATCTTTTAGAAAAGCATTATAAGAAGGTGAAGTAGCTCTCTTAAAAATACTTCTTCCCCAAGCTAACTTGCCATCAGGTGTGTTTTTTAAAATTAGAATATCATCATAATGGTAAGTAGTCGTCCAATACCCTCCCATGTTTCCATTATTTACATAAGTACTGGTAATATAAAACTCCTCAGCAATTATATATGTATTTCCATTGTTGTCTGTTAAAACATGATCAATTTCGAAATTTCTAAGCTCTTTTTTCTTTTTACTTTTTCTGTCTCCGGTTCTATAACCATATAAATCTTCATAAACCTGTTTTGTTAAGCTCTGTTTATGTTTTGTTTTTAAGTTAAAGTTTTGGGTGTCAATTAAAAAACTACAAGAACCTTTAACCCTGTCAACATTTAACTCAGAATAAAAACCTATTAATTGTAATTGGTTGTCTAACGGAACAATACGTAAAGATTGAATATGTTCTTCTTTTTCTAAATTAAGTGCTAATTCTGTATTTTTTTCTTTGGAAATTTTATTGAGAACGAATTGATAGTTAGCCTCTCCTTTTGTGTTTTTATTAAAATTTCCTTTAATAAATAATTTACCTAAAGAATAAACATTAGCGCTGTTATCGATATATAAATCATTGTGCTCAAAAGAACGTTCTTCACTTTCTTGATAAGAATGTTTATAAATCAATTCATTTGTTTTAGCACTAAAAACTCGAATAGTATAAGAGTTCTTATTCTTTGTAATATTGTCTGTCGCTATGGCTAAATATTCATTGTTTGGAGATAGTGCAAAACTTGTGTTATGATTTTTTCTTGAACCAAATAAATCCTGTTTTTTTTCTACAGTTGTTTCAAAAATGGTCGTTTTATTATAGGAATTTGTAGTTAAATCTACTGTATGGCAATATACAATTCGTTCATCTTTTTTAGGAGCAAAAACAGTAAATAGTTTTAACTTATTATTATAAAATAACTCTCCAACAAAAATCTCTTTTCTGCTAACCTTAATATCTTGAGAAAAAGTTTTGTTGAAATCAGCATCAAAAACATCAAAAAGAAACTTTTTTTTACCACTTCTTGCAATCACGGTTTTTCCTTCAGCCGCAGAGTACATTGTTATAATATTATAAGAAGTTAAATAGTCTTTAAATACGTTACTTTCTGTTACTTTTAATTGAGTAGGAGATTGTGCAAAAACAAAATTTGACATTACAAGAACGCAGAGAGCGAATAATTTTTTCATAGTAATTTAGTTATATTAATTTTTATTAGTGAAAAATCTATTTAAAAAATAAGAAATAATTTTTAGACATTATTAATGAGCAATCTTTCATTAAGGTCTTCTTAAAAACTTTCAAATAAATTTTGCGAGGCAAATGTAAATAACTTCGATTGATTATAAATAAATAACTGTAAAATTATAAATCTGACATTAGTCAAAATAATATATGATTTTAATTTTAGCTGACTGTTGGCGTATTATTTTTTGAATATGTTGAAGTAAAACATCATGAAAACTAATGAAGAATATCTTAAAAATAATTCTAAATTAGGAGTAAAACAAATAATTTCAGACAATTATTACATAAAGTTCTATTTAAAAAGCACATATTTGCAGCAGAAAATAATACTAAAACAAAAATTTATACCTAATGATACAATTAAAATTCACATATCAGGACGCAAAAGTGTTAGGCTGTGAGGTATTTTTTAGGTAGAAATTCACAAAATAAAAGCAAAAAGGAGCGTCCAAATTTTTTTGGACGCTTTTTTTGTGAAAAAATTTTAAAAACAATTACACAAATTGAACAGTGAACTAAAAAATCTACATAGCAAAGTATCAATAAATTAATAAATCTGCATATGGCGGACAGGATTTTTATTATTTTTATTTCAAGTTAATTAACTGATAATCAATAAAATAAATTAAATTTTTGTTTGTGTAATTGAAAAAAAACCTACATATTTGCACCGCAATAATGCAGTAACCTATTAAACGAAGTAAAAATGTTTGAAGCAATAAAAAACAACTATAGCTGTCAAATAGATCTAGGATCTAAAAAACAGTTGCTTCGTGATTACTTTTTCATATAAATAATACATTTAACATATATGCAAAGTAATCCGAAGCCCTAAACGTTTCGGATTTTTTATGCATACACTTCACTTGAGAAGTATTGATTAAAACTCCGAATCAGGTATTAATCAATAAACAATTTTTTTGAAACCAGAACATCTTAAGTCTATAAGACAAAAAGAGGTACGTCGTATTCTGAAAAGACAATATGAAATTTATGCAGAGCTAAGAAACCTTGGATATCGAAAATTAGAAAAACCTATTCGTCATGGTTGGTTTAAAGAAATAGAAATTACTCAAAGTATTGAACGCTACAAAAATAAAGAAGCTATAGAAGAGCTTTTCAAAGTGGTTGAAAATATGTTTTGGGGGAGAACCAAAGAACTGGCTAATAAAAAATGGGATGCTCATGTATCTGAACATTTGATTTACAAGAATTTTCCCACAATAAGTAAAAGAGTATTCAAGAAATTAAGTGAATCTGCAAAAGCCATGTGTACTTCGTTCTATTATCAAGACGGAAGAAGAAAGCTTAAGTTTCGATTTTATATAAGAATTCCTAAAGGAGTATATAAAATTAAGTATACCAAAGCTTATATAACACATGCTAAAAAAATTGATCCCGTATTGTTAAGTGAAGTTGCTCTATTGAATAACAGGCTTTTAAAAAATGGATATTACGAAGCTAAAAAGAAGATAGAGAATTATAAGTATTACGATGACACCGAATTTAGAAGGCAACGAAGAAAGATAAAATGTCAATTACATATGTATACTAAACATACAATTGACCAACTTTTAAAAGAAGACCTATCATGGGAAAAAAATTAAAAGGGAAAGACCTTATTAATATAGGGTTTCCACAAAATAATAGTATCAATATTGCTTTAGGGCAAATACACAGATATCGTAAAAAAGAGAAAAAAGAGCGCATTTTAGAAGAAGCTAAAGAAGTACTACAAAACCCTGAAAAGTTTCAAGGAAATGCCATTTGGGGAAAAGTAGTGGAAGGATTGATAAAACCAGTTGAGGTACAAATGCACAAGTTAAGAAACACACGTGCTCCGTTTAGTATTTATGGTGAAAATGAAATAGATGAACAGGCAAAATTTCAATTATATGATGCTTTGAAATTACCCATAGCCACTGCCGGAGCTTTAATGCCGGATGCACATGCAGGTTATGGATTACCCATTGGAGGAGTTTTAGCAACAGACAATGCTGTAATTCCGTATGGAGTAGGATTAGATATTGGTTGCCGTATGAGTTTAAGTATTTATCCAATGAAAGCGAGCTATATAAAAGGTAAGCAACACCAGTTGGAAAATATACTAAAAGAACATACCAAGTTTGGAATGTACGAAACACATCGTCAAAAGCATGATCATGAATTGTTTGAACGACCGGAATTTGAAGAAATTCCCTTGCTTAAAAAGTTAAAAATGCAAGCCTATAATCAGTTAGGAACTTCTGGAAGCGGTAATCATTTTGTAGAGTTCGGGGTTGTTCAAATTACAGATGAGCATAATGAATTTAAGGTGCCCGTAGGTGAGTATGTTGGATTGTTAACGCATAGCGGAAGCAGAGCTTTAGGAGCTAATATAGCTAAACATTATAGCTATTTAGCAGGTAAGCAATGTCCATTGCCTAAAAATGTTCAACATTTAGCGTGGTTAGATTTGAACACGCATGACGGACAAGAATACTGGTTAGCCATGAACTTAGCCGGAGATTATGCCAAGGCATGTCACGATAATATTCATGCTCGTATAAGCAAGTTGTTAGGATGTAAAGCTATCGTAAACATAGAAAATCACCACAATTTTGCTTGGAAAGAAGTGGTAAACGGTCAAGAACAAATTGTACATCGTAAAGGAGCAACGCCTGCAGCCAAAAATCAGTTAGGTATTATTCCGGGTTCTATGACAGCACCGGGGTTTATTGTCCGAGGCTTAGGAAATCAGGAAAGTTTGCAATCTGCTTCGCACGGGGCTGGAAGAAAACATTCCCGAAGAAAATGTAAGGAAAAATTTACGAAAAGTGATATCAAACATCAATTACAAATGCATGAGGTTACCTTACTGGGCGGAGGTGTTGATGAAGCTCCTATGGCGTATAAAAACATTAAAAAAGTAATGGCTAATCAGCAAGAATTAGTAGAAGTTTTAGGAATGTTCACTCCTAAAATTGTGAGAATGGATAAATAAATAAAAAGTATTTGTTGGGCGTTCCCCCGTTGGGTCGGGCTTTCGGTAGTCGCTCTCTCTGAGGAGCTCCAACAAATACCTCAATCCCTAACGCAATTAATAAATTAGGGAATATAAAGTAAAATTAAAATGGATACCAAATTAATACAATTTACAGCGGCCAAAGGCCCGGCAGAATGTGCGTGGGTTGTAGCCAAAGTATTAAAAATATTTATACAAGAAGTACAAAAACAACAATGTTTGTATGAAATTGTTCAAAAGGAAAACGGAACAGAAAATGGCACAGTGCAATCAGTATTAATCCGACTGGAAGGTTTAAAACTAGAGACTTTTTTACAAAATTGGTTAGGAACTATTCAGTGGTTAGGAACTTCTACATTCAGAAAATACCATAAACGAAAAAATTGGTTTATTGGTTGTTTTGAGATAACCGATGTAAAAGAACAGAAGTTAAAAGAAGCAGATATTGAATTCCAAGCGATCAGAAGTTCCGGACCAGGCGGACAGCATGTAAACAAAGTAAGTTCGGCTATAAGAGCAAAACACATACCTACGAGAATACAGGTGTTGGTGAGTGAAAGTCGTTCACAACATCAAAATAAAAAAATAGCTGTAGAACGCTTAAAAGAGAAAATAGCAGAGCAATATTTAGAGCAGCTTAAGAATACGGAAAAAACGCATTGGGAAAACCACTTGAGTTTGCAAAGAGGAAATCCGGTTAGAATATTTGAAGGAACAGATTTCAAACAACAAAAAGAGAATAAATCGTATAAAACAAAACGAAATCAGTTAAAAAACGATTTACGAAAACAACTTGATTAAAAAATTAACAATGGCAACATTAGTAAACAATTATATATTCAAGGCACTAGATGCATATCCTTATGAACTAGAAGAAGCAGTTGAAGCATTAAACTATGCTTTGGCCTATGATGAAAAAAACTGTACGGCTTTACTGTTATTAGGAAGAATACATGCAGAAGTTTTAAAAGAATATGAAAAAGCTAAAAGTATATATGCTGAGGCATTGGTTCATAATATGAATGCTTTTGAAGTATATCCACACTATATTAAAGTACTAATATGGAATGAAGATTATGAAGAAGCCGGAAAGCTTATAGAATTCGCATTAACAATAAAAGGAGCTGATAAGGCTGCTATATATGTAGCTAAAGCACAATTATTTGAGCAAGAGAAGAAGTATAAAGAAGCACTAAAAAGTTTAAAACAAGCTAAAATACATACCTACAATAATGATTATATGTATGATGTAGAAAGAGAAGAAGAACGAATAAGGGGAAAGATGCCTAAAAAGAAGAGGAAAAAAGAAACGAAGAATAACCATAAAAAGAAAAAGTCATGAGACAAGAAATTTTAAACAGATTTTTACAAGGAACAGACCACACAGGAAGATTTATTGTAACCTCTAAAGTTACTGGAATAACATATTATGTTGAACCTATTGACAATGGAAAACCGGATAAATTGTGGGGAGATGTAGATCCGGCAACCAAAAAATTAACCGGAGATTATGGTAATGTGCGCAGAGGAGCGGTAAAAGAATCAGAATCGTTAATTACAGAAGAAAACGGTTTTATAAACATACGTGTTTTTAAAGGAAGCCCTCTTGCTGAAATAGATAGAAGAGATAAAGAGTATGAATTGGACCGTAAAAAAGCATAATATCAATAAGGTGATAAGTGATAAATTATTACTGATTAATTCAGAAATAAAATAAAAATGAAGAAAAAGTAAAAATAATTTTAATACGCAAAAACAATGCGTAGTAAGCTGAAATATTTGCAGTGTAATTGAAAAAGAACACCGTAAAAGTGGGAAGATTGCAAAGAAAAAGAACTATAACCCGTAAGTTATAGTAACAAAGAAAAAGTTTATATAATATAAAAATATCAAGCAAGTCTTGTTGCGTGTTTCTGTATAGCACCATTGTATAAAACCTTGCAGTAATGTATAAGTGTTTTATGTGCAACTTGACTTGAAGGTTTTGATTGTTAGCCAAAAAATAATCATTGTTCTATATACGCAGGTTCGAATCCTGTCAAGGCTTCAAGAAGGAAGCTTTGTAGCTTAGTCAGGTAAAGCAATAGATAGAGTTCGTGGGTTCGAATCCCACTCCTGAAATTCAGGATGGCAGAGCGGTTGAATGCGAAGGACTAAGAATCCTTTAACTCGCAGACCTTTCACGTCTGTATTTTTTGCACAGGTTCGATTCCTGTCGGAGCCACCAAAAAATAGGCTTCGTAGCTCAGTTGGTTAGAGCACTACGCTCATAACGTAGGTTTTTTTAGTAAGCTCATTATCTTATAAAACTAATGGTAAAAGTAACGAGTGTTTCATGAGTTTTTTAATAAACACTTATTAAAATACCTTGAAATGGTAAATGGAAGTAAGCAATACGTTTGATGTTAACAGGTCAATTATTATGTAGAATTAGAGAGTAATGATCCATCTGATAACTAATAACGGTAACTATACAAACACTTAGTATTTCCGTATGTTAATAGGCATGAACATTCAATACTTTTATAAAGTAAAAGAGTTCAATTTTAAAAATTGATATAAAAGAAGTATAATTAAAAATTAAAAACAATGAAAAGGGTAAGAATTAACCAAGGAAATGTAGGATTGGTTTTTAAAAATGGTGATTATGTAAAAGTAATTACACAAGGAGCTTATTGGTTAGGGTTTAATCAAGAAGTAAAAATATATGATGTAACCAAAGATTTTTATACTTCTATAGCATTAGAAATTTTGTTAGTTGATGAGGTATTAGCAGCAATGTTAGAAGTTGTAGAAGTAAAAGATGCTGAGTTGGCGTTGGTATATGAAAACGGAAACTTTAAAAGAGTATTGTACGCAGGACGTTATGTGTTTTGGAAAGGATTGATGGCTAGAAAAGTTACTATAGTTGATACAAGTTCAATTGAAATAGGTAAGGATTTTGATACAACGTTGTACGCAAATTATGAAGTAAATAAAAATATTAGAACTTTTGAAGTAGCTGCTTATGAAAAAGCCGTACTATTAGTAAATGATGTATATACAAAAACTTTGACAGGAGGAGTATATAGATATTGGAAAAATGATACCACCATTAAAATTGCAAAAGTAGATATGCGTCAGTTACAATTGGAAATTGCCGGGCAAGAATTGTTAACTAAAGATAAGGCAACCATTAGAATTAATTTTTATACACAGTATAAAGTTATCAATATAGAGAAAGCCTTGTTAGAAAATAAGGAATATGAGAAGCAATTATATATTGCCATGCAATTAATTTTAAGAACATATATTGGAGGCTATACCTTAGATGAATTGCTAGAAAGAAAAGAAGATATTGCTAAAGAAGTTTTTAATGAGGTGAAGGAAAAAGCTGATGCTTTAGGAGTAAAAGTGATTAACTGCGGAATTAGAGATGTTATTTTAACCGGAGACATGAAAGAAATTATGAATCAGGTATTAGTAGCACAAAAGAAAGCACAGGCAAATATTATTACCAGACGAGAAGAAACAGCATCTACCAGAAGTTTATTAAATACGGCTAAATTAATGGAAGACAATGAAATGTTGTTTAAATTAAAGGAAATGGAATATGTAGAAAAAATTGCCGATAAAATTGGTGAAATTACAGTGTCAGGAAATGGTAATGTAATTAAGCAGTTAAAAGAAATTTTTACAACAAATAAATAAAGCTCCCTTAGGGGGCTTTTGTTTTACTTGGGTAAGGTAAAATAAAAAGTAGTTCCTACATTTTCTTTAGAGGTAAGCCATATCTTACCCTCATACATATCTACAATTTTTTTTACAATAGACAGTCCAACACCGGTAGAAGCATCATTATTACCCCCTAAAGTTTGAAAAATTTCAAATATTTTCTGATGGTATTTTTCCGGAATACCCATCCCGTTATCTTCAATACTAAATTCCCAAAAATTCTCTTTTTCTATACATCTAATGGTAATAGTACCTTTTTCTTTATCTATATATTTAATAGCATTACTTATCAGGTTTTGAAACAGTTGATGTAATCTGAATTTATCAACATTTAGCTCAGGAAGTTGGTCTAAAATATGAATGGTAATATGAGTAGGAATATAAATAGTATCTATTAAATCTTTCACTAATTCATGGAGATCTATTCTTCGTTTACTTGAATTTACCTGATCAATACTGGCATATTTTAATATTCCATTAATCAGATGATCCATTTTGTCAATTTTTTTGAGCAGTAATTGAATATTTTCTTCAATTACTTTATTAGGAGACTTTGCATTTTCTTCCTGAATCCAATTAACTAAAGCATCCATACTTCGCAAAGGAGACTTTAAATCATGGGAAACTACATGTGCAAAATCTTTAAGCTCTTTATTACTTTGTCGTAAATTTTTTAATAAGGCTTTATTTTTTTTATCAGCTTTTACTAATAATTGCAAGTTTAAAGCATTTTTTAATTGAGTGGCCGCAAGGTTAGCTATAATTTTAAGTGTTCTTAAATGATGGTCTGTAAAAAAGTTTTTGTTAGAATGTTTAGAATAAATAATACCAATTACTTCATTACTAGCAATAATAGGAATTAAAATTTCGGATAAATAAGCATCATTTTTCAGGTATCTGCTGTCTTTTGAAATATCATCTATAATTTCAGATTTTCCGGTTTCAATTAAATGGTTGGCAACTGTTTCATTAATAGTTATAACCTCTTTTTTGTTCTCTTTATAAGAGGCTATTTGCTGTAATTTATCCGTTTTATAATTGATGAGGTAAAGCGAGCAATTTTCAAAATTTAAAAGATTAGCCGAGTTAGCTGTTATTTCCCAAGCGATATCATTAATGTTCGTTTTTCCTAAAATAGAAGACATTAATCGGTTAAGTGCTTTTAATAAAGACTGATTATGGAGTTCTTCAGTAATATCTTCAATAAGAGCTACCTGATAGTCAATATTTTTATGGTTTGTTTTAATTCCGGACACATTAGTTTTAGCCCAAATTATTTTACCGTGTTTAGTACGATATCTTTTAATAATTGAAAATTGATTTATTTTACCCTTATCAAGTTTTTGCATGTACTTATAAGACCTTTTCCTATCTTCTTTTAAAGATAAATCAGCAACTGTAAGTAAAAGCAACTCTTCTTCTGTGTAATTCAATAAATTCTGAAAGGCAGTATTACTTTTTAATATTTTACCGTTTTTAGTTAATACAATTCCTAAAGAAGAATTTTCAACAATTACATCCAGTTGATTTTTTTGTTCATTAAAAACTTGCTGTTGCTTTTTTTGATTTGTAATATCTCTAATAATACCTTGAGCAAGTGTAGGGTTACCATCGGTATCATATATGACATTGCAATTGATATCAACCCATTTAAGCTCTTTTTGTTTGTTAAAAAGGCGCGCCTGAAAATTTCTGAAGCTTCCTTTTTCCAGGAATTTTTGAAAAGCATCTCTAGTATATTCAACATCATCTTCATGAACAGTAGTCATTACATTAAAAGGCTCTTCTTTATTATCAACGCCAAAAAAATCAATAGAAGCCTGATTCATTTTTATAACGTTACCATACAAATCCATAAGAATGTACGGATCTATAATGGTTTTAAACAAATTGTTTAGCTCAATTTGTTTTTCATTAACAATTTTTGAAAGACTTAATTTTGTTGCTTCTAATTCTTCATTCTTATACTCTAAATCTAACGACTTTTGCTTTAGAACTTCCTCAGTTTTTTTACGAGCCATCCTTTCATTGGCAAGTGATTCTTCTAAAACTCGTATTTTATTTTCATCCATATTTGAGGGCTTAAATCATACCATGAAAAAATACTTTTAAACATCTTAAAATAAGATGCTGGCATTGAGTTTTTTGTGTGATTAAGTTAACAAAAACTACGCAATTATGCCAGTATCTCTAATGAAAATATTTTTTGTTTAAATATCTTTGAAGTTCATGCTTAGTTGAATGCGCTTTCTAGTAGTATCTACTTCTAATACTTTTACTTGCACGTGTTGATGTAGACTTACATGCTCATTAATATCTTGTACATAAGCATTAGAAAGGTTAGATACATGAACCAATCCACTTTCTTTAATTCCTATATCTACAAAACAACCAAAATTGGTAATGTTATTCACAATACCCGGAAGAACCATACCGATTTTTACATCATCAATAGTTTTAATATGCTCATTAAAACTAAATGCTTTAGCAGTTGAGCGAGGGTCTAATCCTGGTTTTTCTAGCTCTTTTACAATATCTTGTAGGGTAGGTAATCCATAAGAATCAGTTACATATTGTTGAAGTCTGATTTGTTTTAGTATTGACGTATTTCCTATTAAATCATCTACTTTTTTACCTGCATCTTTAGCCATTTGTTTTACTAAATCGTATCGTTCAGGATGTACGGCAGAGTTATCTAACGGATTACTCCCGTTTTTAATACGTAAAAATCCGGCAGATTGTTCAAAAGCTTTCCCTCCTAAACGAGGTACTTTTTTAATGGCGGTTCTGTTAGAAAAAGGACCGTTTTCATTTCGGTAACTAACAATGTTTTCCGCTAATTTAGGACCAATGCCCGACACATAACTTAATAGAGATGCACTGGCGGTATTAATATTTACTCCTACTTTATTTACGCAGTGTTCTACTACGGTATCTAAAGATTGTTTTAATTTAGATTGATCTACATCATGCTGATATTGCCCAACACCAATAGATTTAGCATCTATCTTTACCAATTCTGCTAACGGGTCAGCTAACCTACGACCGATTGAAACAGCACCTCTAACGGTGACATCATAATCAGGAAATTCATCACGAGCAATTTTAGAAGCCGAATAAATAGAAGCACCGGCCTCACTTACTACAAAAACTTCAACAGGAGTACTAAACGAAGTTTTTTTAACTAATTGTTCAGTCTCTCTAGAGGCAGTTCCGTTACCAATAGAAATAGCTTCTATTTGATATTTTTTTACTAAATGCTCTAAGGTATAAGAAGCTTCAGAAGATTTGTTTTGCGGAGCATGAGGAAAAATGGTTTCATAATGCAAAACATCTCCCTGCGCATTTAAACAAACCACTTTACAACCCGTTCTGTAGCCAGGATCAATAGCTAAGATTCGTTTTTCACCTAAGGGAGAGCCTAGTAAAAGTTGTTGTAGGTTTTTGGCAAATACTTTAATGGCTGCCTCATCTGCTTTTTCTTTAGCACTGTTCATTGCTTCCGTAGTTAATGACGGAAGTAATAAACGTTTATAAGCATCATCAATAGCTAATTGAATTTCTACCCCACATTCATTATTTGCTTTGATGATTTTAGTGTCTATTTTTTGTAGTACACTATCTTCATCAATTTCTATTTTTATTCGAATAAATCCTTCTTTTTCTGCACGTAAAATGGCTAGCATTCTATGAGAAGGAATACGATTTAAATTTTCAGACCAATCAAAATAATCTTTGTATTTCTGAGCGTCATCAGCATCTTTTTTGTCTTTAATAACTTTGGTGTTAATGGTTGAAAAGCGTTCGAGTTCTCTTCGGATTAAATTACGTACATCACTACGTTCATTAATCCATTCAGCAATAATATGACGAGCTCCTTCCAGAGCATCTTCAACTGATGGAACATTAGTGTTAGTATATTTTTGAGCCACAAAATCTAAATCGTCAGAACGTTGACTCATAATAATTTTAGCCAAAGGTTCTAAACCATTTTTACGAGCCGTTTCTGCCTTGGTTTTACGCTTTTTCTTATAAGGTAGATATATATCTTCAAGTTGAGTAAGTGTAGTAGCTTTTTCTAATATAGTTTGCAGCTCATTTGTTAAGGCATCTTGTTCTTCAATGGCTTTTATAATAGTCGCCTTTCTTTTTTCAAGAGCCTCAAACTGATCTTTTAATTGCAAAATTTCACCTATTTGCACTTCATCTAAGTTTCCTGTTTTTTCTTTTCGGTAACGTGCAATAAACGGAACGGTACAATCTTCATTTAACAGTTCAATTGTGTTTTCAATTGATGTGGAAGATAGGTTGGTGTGAGATTGTATATAGACTAATATATTCATAAAATAAAACAAAGATAAATTTTTAATTGGGGGTGTACAATCTATATGTTTTTCAATTACCTTTCGCGGTTGGTCTAATAGTAAATTTATTAATGCAAACAATTGTAAATGAATTACATGAACAACAGTATGAACGATTGATTACTGGTTTAATATCCAATGAATTTGGAATTTGCGACAACTTTTTTTCTGCCGATATTATTGAGGAACTTCGGAAAAATTTACTGAACAACTATGAAGAGGGTATTATGTACAGAGCAGGAATAGGAAAAGATTCAGAATATACGAAAGACAAAGAAATAAGAAGAGATGTTATTTGTTGGATAGATGAAAAATCTGAGAATGTAACAGAGAGGCTTTTTATTCAAAAAATGAACGAGTTTGTAGAGTATCTCAACAAAACATGTTATACCAGTATTAATGCTTTTGAATTTCATTATGCATATTACGATGTTGGGAGTTTTTATAAACGACACGTAGATCAGTTTAAAAATGATAACGGACGTTTGTTTTCTTTTGTAATGTATTTGAATGATAATTGGCAGTTTAATGATGGAGGAGAGTTGGTACTATATACTCAACAACAAACAGAAATTATTTTACCAATAGGAGGAAGAGTTGCTTTTTTTAAAAGCGATGTAATCGAACATGAGGTAAAAGTAGCTTTAACCAAACCGCGTTTAAGTATTGTTGGGTGGATGAAAAATGTGTAATAAAGAGGTATAGACCTCTTTTTTTATGGGTTGAACTTGTATTAAAACCAGCTGATGATAGTTTTCAAGGAATAGGAATTGGCTAGCTTTGGTTTCTTATCAATTTGTCATAAAGCCGTCTTGTTTAAAATAGGATTGATGTGTACTTGAAAATAAGGTTCTTATTCTTTTATAAGACTCCGTGTATTCGTATCGGAGCGTTCGCATCTTAGACCTCAAATTCCTTGAAACACGTGTGCAACAGCCCTCTGTTCTATTTCAGACCCTGTTGCACGTGTGTAATGCCAATTTTAATGCTTACAGACCCTTGTTGCACGTGTGCATTGGGGTCCTGGAAAGAAAATTGGAGGTGTTTTACAGGCGGGTCTTGTATTTAGGAGATTTCTTTTTAAAAGCTAACAAAGTGGTATGTCTTTGTTGGGGCAATAAAGTAGCCTAACATAATTTGGTTATTAATTTTTACCACATCAATGGCTGTTTTTTCGGGGGAAAATTGATCTTTTTCGAAATAAACCCCATCCTCGTTAATTTCAGGAGGCATTAAAAAAGAGGTGATTTCGTCAAATACATTGGTTGGAATGGTGTCTGTTATATAGTTAAAGTCTTTATCTAAAATAGCTTGAGATTGAATAGATTTAGTGGTGAAATAGCTGCTAAAAGAGTTGTTGAGATTAGAAAAACTTATTTGGAAATTCCCCTGCTTAGAAGAAACAGCATGAGAGAGTCCGGAGGCTAGGTAAATGGTAGAAATACCTTTCAAAGCTTGTTTGTGACTTCCTATGGTCATTTGAGAACTATTACTGTTTTTTAAGATTGAAATACCAATATTACTTTGGGTAATTTTTCTTAAAAAGTTATGTGTTCCGGTAATAGTCCTGGTTTCATCAAACGCTCCACCTTTCTGCTTAAAAGAAGTATTTATAAAATCAATTGATTGGTCATTTGCACTTGCCTCAAATTTCTTTACTATTCTTTTCGTTTTTAAATCACGTATATGAATGGATAGACTGTCATTAGAAGAAGCAATTAAGAAAATAAAATGGTCGTTAATAAAAGAATTAGAGGCTTTTAACATAGCCTTTTCTTTAAATAAAGGCTTTTTTATTTTCTGAAGATGATAGCTATTATTCTTTAAGTTTAGTGTGAGTATTTGGGTAAAAAACTTGTTTTTATCTAAAGTAATTATGGCAGAATCACCTGAAATATAAATTTTGTTAAGTTTTGAGGCAAGTTCTATAGAAGTAGGTAATACCACCATCCTTTTGGAAGGGAAAGGTTGTGGCGTGGAGGTAGTAATAAGTGGAGTTTCACTGATTTTTGTTAACTCATATTCAAGATTTTTTATATCTCTAAAATTTGGATTTGAATAGTCTGCTAAGAGTTCTTTAAGAGCTATTTCTTTTTTTTCATTAGCGTAAAATGTTTCTTTACTTATTTTAAAGATAGAATTGTTACAAGGCTTTCCAATACGATAAGTTCGAGCTATGATATTTGAACTTTTGGTATCGTAAAAAAGCAAGTGATTTTCATTAGCAAAAAGGAGGTTTTGAAGAAATAGATGGTTCTTAAAATTATAGGTGTCCTCCTCATAACTAATTTTACCTGATGACAAATTAAAATGAATACTGGCAAATTTAGATTTGGTTTCATTACTTAGTACTAAAGTATAGTTGTCCTTATCATCAAAAAGGTTCCCTACTATATGAACATATCTTTTTTTAAGATTTTCAATTTCTGATTTTGCTTCTACTTCAAGATTTTTGTTTAATAAATAGATATAAGCTCTTTTCTTTTCCATGATAAAAGTTGCCGTTTTACCATTATAATCATTGAAAATAGAAAAGGATCGTAGAATTAAAGACGTGTTTGTTTTTAAATCAAGTTGAAAATTCGCAACTTCTGTTTGAGAAGTAATTTTAGTGATGTTGAATATCCAAAAAAGAATAAATAGCATTTTTTTTAACATGTAACAGGTCGTTTTTGTGTTAGAAATAAATCTCCTGCGCCAAGCGAAAGGTATTAGCATGAGCCTCTACAATAATTTTTAAATCTTTGGAATAGCCGCCACCCATACTGCAAACTACAGGAATACAAGCATCACGACAGGTTTGTAGTACAAAACGATCTCGTTCCTTACAACCTTCTAAAGAAATGTTCAATTTTCCTAATGTATCGCTAGCCAAAATATCTACACCACATTGGTAAAAAACAAGCTCAGGTTGGTGGGTTTTCATAAGTTTAGGTAAAGTACTTTTTAAAAGACTGAGGTATTCTGTGTCCTCAGTTCCGTTTTCTAAAGCAATATCTACATCAGATTGTTCTTTATGAAACGGATAATTTGTTTTTCCGTGCATAGAAAAGGTAAACACGGAAGTGTCCTCTCTAAAAATTTCAGCCGTTCCGTTACCCTGATGTACATCTAAATCTATTATGAGAATTTTGTTAGCCAGTTTTTGTTGCTGAGCATAACGAGCGGCAACCGCTTGGTCATTTAACAAACAAAAGCCCTCGCCGCTATTGGTAAAAGCGTGGTGAGTACCTCCGGCTATGTTCATGGCAATACCATGTTCAAAAGCGTAATGTACCGCTTTCATAGTGCCGTCTGCAATAATCATTTCTCTGGCAACCAATTGCTCTGTTAAAGGAAAACCTATTTTACGTTCCTCTTTTTTAGAAAGGGTAATATTGAGCAAATCAAAAAAATACTCCGGAGTATGAACGCTAAAAAAATGCTTGTTATTAGGAATTTCAGGAGTAAAGAAATTTGCCTCAACACAAGTTCCTTCATGAAGCAATTGTTGAGGCAATAAATCATATTTAAGCATCGGAAACCTGTGGTTGTCAGGTAACGGATGATTGTAGAGTTCGTGATAAGCTATTTTTAGCACACTTGAGATCCGTTGTTAACAGTTCCTTTAGGTTCCATAAATGCTAGTTTACCATCAGGAGTATCTGTCATTAAAATCATTCCTTGGCTTTCTACACCACGAATTTTTCTCGGTGCCAAGTTACATAAAACAGTTACTTGTTGCCCTATAATATCTTCTGGTTTAAAGCTTTCTGCAATACCGGAAACAATGGTACGAACATCCAGACCAACATCTATTTTAAGCTTTAATAATTTTTTAGCTTTCGCTACTTTTTCAGCTTCAATAATAGTACCCACTCTTATGTCCATTTTAGAAAAGTCGTCAAACTCAATAGTCTCTTTTTGAGGTTCTACTACTTTGTTTTCTGCTTCATTGGCCTTTTTAGTGGCTTCTAACTTATCTAACTGCGTTTGAATGGTAGCGTCTTCAATTTTACTAAATAATAACTCCGCTTTATTTATTTGATGGTTTGAAGCTAAAAGAACCTCTTTTTCAGCAATATCATTCCATGTTAATGAAGTGTCAATAGCTAAAATTGATTGTAATTTAGAGGCTGTAAAAGGTAAAAAAGGTTCAGATAAAACCGCTAATCCTGCAGCAATTTGTATAGCTACGTTCATAATGGTTTTTACACGCTCTTCATCTTCTTTAATAACTTTCCAAGGCTCTTCATCTGCTAAATACTTGTTTCCTAAACGAGCTAAATTCATTAGCTCTTGTGAGGCTTCTCTAAAACGATAACGTTCAATAGATTTTGCTATCACATCCGGAAACTGCTTTAATTGTTCTAAGGCATTTTCATCAGCTTCAGAAAATTCACCCGCAGGAGGTACTTGTCCATCGTAATATTTGTTGGTTAAAACGACTACACGATTAATAAAGTTACCAAAAATGGCAACCAATTCGTTGTTGTTTTTAGCCTGAAAATCTTTCCATGTAAAATCATTGTCTTTATTTTCAGGAGCATTTGCTGTCAACGTATAACGCAATACATCTTGTTGGTTAGGAAACTCCTCTAAATATTCATGTAACCAAACAGCCCAGTTTTTAGAGGTTGATAGTTTATTACCTTCTAAATTTAAAAACTCGTTTGCCGGTACATTTTCCGGTAAAATATAACTTCCGTGGGCTTTTAACATGGCAGGAAATACGATACAGTGAAATACTATATTATCTTTCCCTATAAAGTGTACTAATTTAGTATCGTCTTTTTTCCAGTAATCTTCCCAGTTTTTACCTTCACGTTCTGCCCATTCTTTGGTAGACGAAATATAACCGATTGGAGCATCAAACCACACATATAATACTTTTCCTTCTGCTCCTTCAACTGGTACCGGAATCCCCCAATCTAAGTCACGGGTAACGGCACGAGGGCGTAACCCGTCATCTATCCATGATTTTACTTGCCCTAGTACATTAGGCTTCCAATCATTTTTATGTCCTTCTAAAATCCATTCTTTTAAAAAGGCTTCATGTTTATCTAAAGGTAAAAACCAATGTTTTGTTTCTTTTAAAGTAGGAACATTTCCGGTAATAGCCGATTTAGGATTGATTAAATCGGTAGCATTATGGCTGGTACCACATTTTTCACACTGATCACCATAACTCTCTTCGTTTCCACATTTAGGACACGTACCAACCACAAAACGATCCGCTAAAAACTGATTTGCCTGTTCGTCATACAATTGTTGCGTAACTTCCTCGATAAATTCACCATCTTCATAAAGTTTTTTAAAGAACTCTGAAGCTGTTTTATGATGAATTTCAGCTGAGGTACGTGAGTAGTTATCAAAAGAAATACCAAAATCTTCAAACGATTTTTTGATAATTCCGTGGTATTTATCAATAATATCTTGTGGAGAAACTCCTTCTTTTTTAGCGCGCATAGGTATAGCTACTCCATGTTCATCTGATCCGCATATATAAGCCACATCTTTACCGGTAGCACGTAAATAACGCGCATAAATATCTCCGGGAACATATACTCCGGCCAAATGACCAATATGAATGGGACCGTTTGTATAAGGTAATGCTGCTGTAATTGTATATCTTTTTGGTGTATTCATGTATCTTACGCTAAAAATTAAAGCGCAAAAGTACAAAAAAGCAGTTTTTCTAAGAGTAGAAATAAATACATTTACTTATTAAGTGGTGTTTATCCATGTACTTTCAAGTGTTTTTTGTACATTTTATTCAACTATTATTTAGTAATTAATGAGATAGTATTTTTATGAGTAGTAAAATTAAGGTTAGGCAAGCTGTTGAAGAGGAGATAAATTGGATTAATAAACAGTATGCAGAGATAGCTTTTAAACCGTCTGAATTTAATAATGAATATATTGTTATTGCTGAAATAGAAGGAAAGAAATGTGGGTTAGGAAGATTGGTGAAAATTAATAAACATCATACGGAACTAGGAGGTATTTACGTTTTTAATTCATATAGAGGGTTAGGGATTGCAGAAGCTATTGTAAGTTTTTTATGTATTAATAATCCATATTCAAATGCCGTTATTTGGTGTTTGCCGTTTGAAAATTTGAAAAACTTTTATGGTAAGTTTGGCTTCATGCAATCATCAATAAAGCCTCCTCAAGAAGTGTTAGCAAAACATGAATGGTGTAATACTGGCGGAATCTATTTAAAAAAAGTACTTTTACTATCTAAACAATCATAAAATATGAGAAAGAAGTTTTATTGTTTACTGCTGATATTTATAGGTTTAAAAGTTAATGGACAAAATTCACATATGAAGTTAATAACTCCACCGTATCTTACTAAAGGTGATACAATAGCTATTGTAGCTCCGGCAGGAATTTTAAAGAATAGAAAAGAGATAATTGATAAAGCGAAAGCTTTAGCTGAAAGTTGGGGACTCAAAGTAGTGTATGGAAAACATTTGTTTAATCAGAATCACCATTTTGCAGGTACTGATGATGAACGTTGTCAAGATTTCCAGGAAGCATTAGATAATCCAAGTGTCAAAGCTATTTGGAGTGCAAGAGGAGGGTATGGTTCTGTGCGAATTTTAGATAAACTGGATTTTACACAATTTAAAAAACATCCTAAATGGATTATAGGTTATTCTGACATTACAGCTTTCCACAATCATATTCATAATTTAGGTATAGAAACACTACACGCTATGATGGGTACCAGCATGCAAGATAAACCGGAAGAAATTGCTGAAACCATTGAAACCTTTAGAAAAGCATTGTTTGGAGAAAACTTATTGTATTCAATACTATCTTCAAAATATAACAGAGAGGGTAAGGTTGAAGGTGAGTTAGTAGGAGGAAACATTGCTATACTTACGTCAATGCTGGGGTCTAATAGTCAAATTTCTATCGCAGGTAAAGTGTTGTTTGTTGAAGAAATAGGCGAATATAAATATTCGATTGATAGAATGTTACAAAGTTTAAAACGAGCAGGTTATTTTGCCAAAGTAAAAGCAGTTGTAGTAGGAGATATGACTAAAATTAAAAAGAATACGACTCCTTGGGGAAGTTCTATTGAACAATTAATTTTAGAAGTGCTTCCTAAAAACATTCCTGTAATGTTTAATTTTCCGGCCGGTCACGAACCTGATAATAGGGCTTTAATTATGGGAAGAGATGTAAAACTGTCTATACAAACTATAGGGAGGTCTACTTTACAATTTAAGTAACTATTTGCTTTATATTAAAAAGCTATGAAATAAAGATGAACCAATGGCACAACATAATGAACTAGGAAAAAAAGGAGAAGAACAAGCTAAAGGATTTTTAGTCCAAAAAGGATATCGAATTCTTGAAACAAATTATCGATATCAAAAAGCCGAGATTGATATCATTGCTCAAAAAGAAGATACGCTTGTAGTTGTTGAGGTTAAAACAAGATCTACAGATTATTATGGAAACCCGGAAGATTTTGTTAATACCAAGAAAATAAAACTATTGGTAGCGGCTGCTCATAAATATATAGAAGAAAGAGATATTGATGTAGAAGTAAGATTTGACATTATAGCAATACTTCAAAAAAATGGAAAGTTATTAATAGAGCATATTGAAGATGCTTTTTTACATTTCTAGTAATAAAAAAGCCAACAGAAATGTTGGCTTTTTGTATTTATTTAATTGTTCTTAAAGTATTTATGCACATCGTCTATTGAATTAGGAATGGCAATAATCTTTTTATTTTGATCTAATACAAAGTAAGTAGGTGTAGCGTCAATTTTATATTTTCTCACTACTTCGTTGTCAAATTTGTAGTCAGGATGTGTTCCAATTGCATTATGCCATCCACCTAACTTCTCTTTAAATTTGTTAAACTCTTCTTCATTTTCTTCTATAGCAAAACTAATTACAGAAGTGTTTGGAAACTCTTTCATGAATTCATGAACTTCAGGAATTTCTCTGGTACAGTGAGGGCATCCGGTACTCCAGAAAATTAAAAGATAATTTTCACCATCACTTAATTCTGATAATTTTAATTCTTCATCACCTTCTTTCCATGAAAAATCCGGAGCTTCTCTACCAACAGACACGCTTAACTGATCTAATTTTTTCTGCTTAAACTCATCATCTTTGTTTGAAAGTTTATCATAATATTCGCTAAATAACCAATCAACTATTTCAGAGTTTCTCTTATCTGTAAAAGAAGTAGCTAAAAACTCAATGATTTCTTTTTTTACCTTTTTATTGGTAATTGCTTTCATTGCTTTTTCAATAGACTCTTTATGTAGTTTTTGTTGAGTAACCTGGTCATCTGAATAATTTAGGTAAAAAACAAAATCGTTTACTTTGTCAATCAAGAAAGAAGAATTGTATAACGCTTCATTGTCAAAATCAACAAACTTAAAGAAGTTGTTAACAGTTTCAGCTACATACTCTTCCATATTATCTATTATACTAGAAGAGTTATAACGTTTAGAAGCCTTAATAAAATTATTAGCTAACATACCTTCAGATTTATTTTCATAATTTTCCTGAAGTTTTTCAAGCTCATCTATTTCCTTTTTATAGGCTTTTTTAACATCTTTAGATGGATTTTTTAAATACTCCATCTGCTGTGCGTTTATTTTATTTTGAAGTTTAGCAACAGCTTCTAAGTATTCACTATATACTTTGTTTTCTCTTGAACTTGTAAAAACAATGGATTGATCCGGATATTTTGGATTGAAAATAAATTCGACATTTTCTTTATTGAAAATAAAATCAACAAATCCGGAACCTTTGTTTCTATATGTTGCTCTGTACACTCCGGGCTCAGCATTGTTAGGTAATTCAAAAGCGAATTTTCCTAAAATTTGAGAATCAGCTCCTACACTTATCGTGTCAAACTTAATAGTAGTGTTTGAAATATACTTTGGCTTTACACCCTGCAATTTGTGAAGCATTACCCAATCTCCTTTTTCAGGAGGAGTCATAGTTCCTTTAATTGAATATTGGGCGTTGGCAATTGATGTTATGAGAACGACTAAACTTAGTAATTTTTTCATCATAAGTGTTTTGATAAAGTTATTATTAAGGGTTTAAAACATGTTGTTTAACATCTTCTTTTCAAGAAGTGTACCAAAGTTGTTATTTCACGTTACTTATGGTTTAAAAAACAACGAAATTACCCAGTAAATATATAACAGTTTATCTGAAAAACAATATATTTTACTTTATAATTGAAACAATTTAATGTGAGTTAAATAAACCCGTTAAAAAAAATCAAGGTTAGAAAAATAGCTAACAATAGCTTCTTTGATAAGTACAGATTGTTCTCCGGGTTTTAAATGAGGAAGCTCATTTATAACTTTATAATGTGGCCAACCATCGTTGTCAAAGTAATCAAATTCGTAGTAACCATATGGTTCTAGGAGTTTACAAATAGCTATATGCATTAGGTTGATTTTTTCATCTTTTTTAAAAGTTTGATAACCTTTACCTAATTCTTGCACACCTATTAAATATAGTATAGCATCAACATCTAACGTATCTCCGTCAGCAAATTGTATAGATAATTTACTTACCAGAGTATCCCATTTTATTTTTAAATCTTCCTTTTTGCTCATTTTATCAAAAAGGCAAAGATACAAATGAGTTACTTATATTTGTGTAAACTTTTATAGGTGTTATAAATTAAATTATTAAGTTTTTAAATTAAATTTAGCCCATGAATACTTTTGATATAATTATTGCTGCTTTACTCTTGTTTGGCTTTGTAAGAGGTTTAATGAAAGGACTTTTTGTTGAGGTGGCTTCTCTTGTAGCCTTAGTTGCAGGAGTATATGGAGCTATACATTTTTCATATTTTATTGGAGATTGGTTAAAAGATAGTGTTAGTTGGAGTGAAAAATATATTTCATTAGCTGCTTTTGCAGGTACTTTTGTAGTAATTATAGTAGTGATAGCTTTGCTAGGAAAAATTTTAACAAAAATTGCAGACTTTGCTGCATTGGGTATTTTGAATAAAATTTTAGGAGGTGTTTTTGGAGCTTTAAAAATAGGCTTAATTTTAAGTGTGCTTTTTATCTTTTTTGGTAAAATGAATAATGTTTTTCCTTTTGTAAGTCAGGAAAGTTTAGAAGAGTCTATACTATATAAGCCGGTAAAAAAAATTGCTCCCACAATATTTCCATCGATTATAAAAGATGAAACAGAGAATAAAAAAGAAGAAACCAAAAAAGAAGAGCAGGTGTAAACCTGCTCTTCTTTTTTGAATTGTATAATTACATGGGTACCACAATAGCACCGGAGAACTTTTCACGAATTTCATTCAACGCTCTGTCTGCATCTAACCTTGTTTTGTAATAGCCTACTTGAATTTTCCATTCAGGTGCATCATACCCTAAGTGAGTTGCTACATTTGGGAATTCAAGTTGAAACCTATATTTAAGACTTTTAGCAGTTTTTTCAAGACCATTATACAACTGAATTCTATAACCTGTTTTGTTTGTTTTGTTATACTCTTTCTTCTTTTCAATTAGTTTTTTAATAGCTTTAGTATTGTTGTAGCTAGATTGTGCATTTGAAGCAAAAACCCCCATAACTAATACCAGTAGTACAAATAATATTCTTTGCTTATTTTTCATGTGATAATAGACTTTTTACAAAAGTAACGACTTGTTAAATAATAGATTGTTTAAATATACTATTTAGAATTAATATAAATTACAAATTAGGAAACTCTTAACATTTCACAATTTAGACAGAAGTAGTACTTTTGTGCAACTTTCTGTAATCTGTTTTCTAGCATTTTTACAGAAAAAATTGTACCAAAATAGATACAAAACTTATATTTTATAGTATGAAAAGTGTGAAACATCACAGTAAATTAACTCAAACACTCTTACAGAGTTTAGCTTTCTTTTTAGTTTTTTTATTAAGTTTTTCAGCCTATTCGCAAGATGTTGATAAGGCTCGTCAAGAGGAAGGAAAAAAATTATTCAAATCTCTTTGTGCTTCTTGTCATAAGTTAGATAAAAAACTTGTGGGACCAGCTTTAGGTGGTGTTGAAAGTAGAAGAGAAAATGAATGGTTAAAAGCTTGGATTAGAGATAATGCTGCTTTAAGAGCGTCTGGTGATAAAGATGCAAATGCCATTTATGAAGAATTTAATGGTTCAAACATGACTGCTTTCCCTCAGTTATCAGATAAGAATATCGACGATATTCTTTATTATACAACTGTTGGAGAAGTTAAACCAGCCGGAGCTGTAGCAACTACAGGTGATGTAGTGACTACAACTAAAGGAGAAGCGCCAAAATGGTTAATCTATATTTTAGCGGCTGCTATTGTTGTTGCCTTCTTAATTATTGGTAGTTTACTGAAGACTATCAGTGAATTAAAGGGAGCACCTAAAACTCCTGGGTTATTAGGTCAGTCTGCTGAATTATGGGAAGGTATTAAGAGAAATACATTTTTACATGTGTTGTCTGTGATTTTTGGGGCGTTAGTAGCTGCTTACTTCCTTTTTGGAACTTTATTTAAAGTAGGTGTTGATACGGGTTACCAACCAATTCAACCTATCGCTTTCTCACACAAAATTCATGCTGGAGATAATAAAATTGATTGTCAGTATTGTCACTCTGCAGCTAAGCATAGTAAAACATCAGGAATCCCATCAGTAAATGTTTGTATGAACTGTCATAAGAATATTTCTGAAGTAGCTGAGGATACTAAAGTAGTGATGGATGATAAAGTGTATACTAAGAAAGATTTAGATAAAGAGATTGCGAAAATTTATGAAGCTGCCGGATGGGATGCTGATAAATTAGCGTATACAGGTAATACTAAACCAGTAAAGTGGGTTAGAGTTCATAATTTACCGGATTTTGCTTACTTCAATCACTCTCAACACGTAACGGTTGCAGGTGTAGCTTGTCAAAAATGTCACGGTCCTGTAGAGGAAATGGAAGAAGTATATCAATACTCTCCGTTGACTATGGGTTGGTGTATAGACTGTCACAAGGCAACTAAAGTAGACTTGAAAGGGAATGAGTACTATGCTAAAATTCATGAGGATTTAGCTAAGAAGTACGGTGTGGAGCAAGTTACAATTGCCCAGTTAGGAGGAAAAGAGTGTGGTAAATGCCACTATTAATCAATTAAGAAAGTAGAAAAACACGTATATAAATGGCTTCAAACAAAAAATACTGGCAAAGTGTTGAAGAACTAAAAGATAGTTCTGTTGTTGAAACGCTACGTAATAATGAGTTTGTTCAAGAAATACCTACAGATGAGTTTTTAGGTGACAAAGAAACATTAGAAGCTTCATCAACTTCACGTAGAGATTTCTTAAAGTATGTTGGATTTACAACTGCAGCAGCATCATTAGCGGCTTGTGAAGGTCCGGTAAGAAAATCAATTCCTTATGTAGTTCAACCTAATGATATAGTAGTGGGTGTTGCAGATTGGTATGCAACTACTATTGCTGACGGTTTTGATTTTGCAAACGTATTAGTTAAAACACGCGAAGGGCGTCCAATCCAAATCATGCCAAACAAAGAGGCAGGTGGGGTTACCAATGCACGTACACAAGCGTCTGTTTTATCTTTATATGATGATAGATTGCGTTTAAAAGAACCAAGAAAAGGAGAAACTCAGTTGTCTTGGGCTGATGCAGATAAAGAAATTATTGCAAAATTAAATCAACTTAAAGAAGCTAACGCGCCAGTGGTTCTGTTAACAGGAACATTAGCAAGTCCTTCAACAGAAAAAGTTGTTGCAGATTTTATTACTGCTTATCCAAACGTAAAGCATGTTGTATATGATGCTATTTCAGAAAGTGCAGCAGCAGATGCTTTTGAAGCTATGTATGGTACAAGAGCTTTACCAAATTACGATTTTAGTAAAGCTGAAGTTATCGTGTCTTTCGGAGCTGATATCGTTGGAGATTGGCAAGGAGGATTTGAAAAATCATACGCAGATGGTCGTAGATCAGAAACTGGTAAAATGTCTTACCATGTTCAAATAGAAAGTAATATGTCTTTGGCAGGTGCTAGTGCGGATAAAAGAATCGTAGCTAAGCCATCTAACCAAGTATATGCTTTATTAAACTTATACAATGCTATTGCCGGAACAAACGTTCCTTCTAAAGCAACCCCTTTTGATGCTGAAGTTAAAAAATTAGCATCTGATTTAAAGAAGGCGGGTTCAAAAGGAGTCGTGGTTACCGGAATTAATGATAAAAATGCACAGTTAATTGCTTTAGCTATCAATAAAGCATTAAATAGTGAGATTATAGACACTAAAGCTGTTAGCTTAATTCGTCAAGGAAACGATGCTCAGGTAACTCAATTAGTAGCAGATGTTAAAGCAGGAAACGTTAAAGGTTTAATCACGTATAACGTAAATCCTGTTTATACTTTAGCTAATGGAGCTGATTTTGAATCAGGATTGAAAAAATTAGCATTATCAGTTGCTATATCAACTCAAAATGATGCTACAGCTAATGCTACTCAATATACATTACCAGCTCCGCATAACTTAGAAAGTTGGGGAGATGTAATGGCAGTAAAAGGGGTGTATAGCTTAATGCAACCTACAATTCAACCTTTATTTAATACGCGTCAAATACAAGATATCTTATTAAAGTGGTCTGGTAGTACAACAAACTTCTATGATACTTTAAAAGAGTTTTGGAACACTAACGTATTAGGAGGTAAATCATGGAATCAAGCATTACATGATGGATTCTTTAAACCGGAAGTTGAAGAAACTGAAGCAGTAGCATTTGAATCTACAGTTGATGTAAATGCTTCAGCAGTTCAATTAGTTAGAGCTGCAAGTAATTCATCAGGATTTGAATTAAACTTATATTCATCAACAGCATTAGGAGATGGTAAACAAGCTAATAACCCTTGGTTACAAGAATTACCTGATCCGATAACTCGCGCTTCTTGGGATAACTACTTAACTATGTCTATGGCTGATGCCAAAGAGTTAGGTTTTGAAAACCCTGTAAAAGATAACGGTGCTATTGATGGTAACTATGCAAACGTAACTGTAAACGGAGTTACTATTAACAATATCCCTGTTATTGTACAACCGGGTCAAGCTAAAGGATCATTAGGATTAGCTTTAGGATATGGTAGAAAGCAAGGATTAAAAGAAGAGATGCAAGTTGGGGTAAACGCTTATCCTTTCTATAAAAACAATAATAACATTCAATACAATGTAACTATTGAAAAAGCATCTGGATGGCATAAATTTGCTTGTATTCAAGTACAAAGTACATTAGCCGGACGTCATGATATTTTAAGAGAAGCTACTTTAAAAGAAGTAAATGATAAAAACTTAGACCCTAAGCATACATGGAATAAACCATTTATGGTTTCTTACGATCATCAAGAAGTTGAAGGAAGTAAGATAGATTTATGGGATGACCATGACAGAAGTTTAGGACACCACTTCAACTTATCTATTGATTTAACTTCATGTACAGGATGTGGGGCGTGTGTTATAGCATGTCATGCTGAAAACAATGTACCTGTAGTTGGTAAAGATGAAGTACGTGTAGGTCGAGATATGCACTGGTTACGTATTGATCGTTATTATTCTTCTACAGTAGTTGATAAGCAGTATAACGAAGGGGTAGCAATGACTATTGAAGAGTTTAAAGCTCAAAACCCAAGTATACCAAATCAAGAAGTTGAAAGAAGATATACTGAAAAAGTATTAGAGTTAAGCAAAGGAGACTTGTTTGACGCCTTAGAAAACTCTGCTGAGAATCCACAAGTAGCATTCCAGCCAATGATGTGTCAACACTGTAATCATGCACCATGTGAAACAGTATGTCCGGTAGCAGCAACCTCTCACGGTCGCCAAGGACAAAACCATATGGCATACAACCGTTGTGTAGGTACTCGTTATTGTGCAAACAACTGTCCTTATAGAGTACGTCGTTTCAACTGGTTTAACTACGCTGAGAACAATGAGTTTGACTTCAACATGAACAACGAATACGGAAAAATGGTGTTAAACCCAGACGTAGTTGTTCGTTCAAGAGGAGTTATGGAAAAATGTTCTATGTGTATTCAAATGACTCAAGCTACTATCTTAAAAGCGAAGAGAGAAGGAAGACCTGTTAGAAAGAATGAATTTGAAACAGCATGTTCTCAAGCTTGTTCAACAGGAGCTATGGTGTTTGGTGATGTTAACAATTCTGAAGATACAGTAGCACATTTAAAAGAAGATAGAAGAGCTTTCCATGTGTTAGATTATATTGGTACAAAACCAAATGTAGTGTATCAAGTGAAAGTAAGAAATACAAACGAAGCTTAATAATAAAATAAACTAAGTATATAGATTATGTCGTCTCATTACGAATCATCTTATAGAGAGCCTTTAGTGTTGGGGAACAAAAGTTACCACGACATTACTGAGGATATAGCTAGGCCTATCGAGGGCAAAGCAAATAAAAATTGGTATATAGCATTCTATATTTCTTTAACAGCAATGTTATGGGGATTTGGATGTATATTCTACACCGTAGGTACAGGTATTGGTGTATGGGGATTAAGTAAAAACATTGGTTGGGCATGGGATATCACCAATTTCGTATGGTGGGTAGGTATTGGTCACGCCGGAACCTTAATCTCTGCGGTATTGTTGTTATTCCGTCAAAAATGGAGAATGGCAATTAACCGTTCTGCAGAAGCCATGACTATCTTTGCAGTATTCCAGGCAGGTTTGTTCCCAATTATCCACATGGGACGTCCGTGGAACGGATATTGGGTATTACCAATTCCTAACCAATTCGGATCGTTATGGGTTAACTTTAACTCTCCGTTATTATGGGACGTGTTTGCAATTTCAACGTATTTATCGGTTTCATTAGTGTTCTGGTGGACTGGTTTATTACCTGACTTTGCTATGATTCGTGATAGAGCGGTAAAACCTTTCCAAAAGAAAATTTATGCATTATTATCTTTCGGATGGTCTGGTAGAGCAAAAGATTGGCAACGTTTTGAAGAAGTATCATTAGTGTTAGCAGGTTTAGCAACACCATTAGTACTTTCTGTACATACCATTGTATCTTTTGACTTTGCTACTTCTGTAAACCCGGGATGGCACTCTACAATTTTCCCTCCTTATTTCGTTGCCGGAGCTATTTTCTCAGGATTCGCAATGGTACAAACCTTATTAGGGGTAATGCGTAAAGTAACTAATATGGAGGCTTACATTACTCGTTTACATGTTGAATATATGAACATTGTAATTATTTTAACGGGTGGAATTGTAGCCGTAGCCTATGCAACTGAATTCTTTATTGCATGGTATACCGGATCTCCTTATGAAAACTACACTTATTTATCATTCGGTGCAGAAGCCGGTGCTTACGGATGGGCATTCTGGTCGTTAATGATTTTCAATATCATCATACCTCAAATCTTATGGATTAAAAAATTAAGAAGAAGTTTTATCGTATCATTCTTAGTGTCTATAGCCATCAACATAGGTATGTGGTTTGAGCGTTTTGATATCATTGCAATTGTGTTAAGTAAAGGACAATTACCTTCTACTTGGTGGCGTTTCGAGCCTACTTTTGTAGATGTAGGTATCTTTATTGGAACTATAGGATTCTTCTTTGTATTATTCTTATTATATGCAAGAACATTCCCTGTAATAGCACAAGCCGAGGTAAAAACAATCTTGAAATCTTCAGGAGAGAATTATAAAAAATTAAGAGAAGAGAACAATGAGCACTAATAAAGTAATTCACGCATTATATAATGATGATGATATCTTAATGGATGCCGTTAAGAAAGTAAAAGCAGAACATCATCATATTGAAGAAGTATTTTGTCCTTTTCCAGTTCACGGATTAGACAAAGCAATGGGATTAGCACCAACACGTTTAGCTATTACTGCTTTCTTATACGGAATTACAGGTACAGCAGTTGCTATATGGTTAACATGGTATACTATGATTGCTGATTGGCCACAAGATATTGGTGGTAAACCAAGTTTTTCATGGGCTGAAAACATGCCGGCATTTGTTCCGATTTTATTTGAATTAACAGTTTTCTTTGCTGCACACTTAATGGTAATTACATTTTATATGCGTAGTAGATTATGGCCTTTTAAAGAAGCAGAAAACCCGGATCCAAGAACAACAGATGATCATTTCTTAATGGAAATTCCTGTTCATGGAAATGAAGATGAGTTAAAAGCATTGTTAGAAACCACTGGAGCTGTAGAAATAAACGTAGTAGAAAAGCATTAATAAGGAAAGTATGAAAAGTTTAAAAATAGTTTTAGCTTTATTAGTAGTTGCAAGTATCGTTTCTTGTAATAACAAAAGAACTCCGCAAGTACAATACATGCCAGATATGTATGTTTCAGTTCCTTATGATGCCAACGGAGTTACCTCTGCAGGAGGAAAACAAGTAAATAGATTACCAGTAGCTGGTACAGTAAATAGAAATGGAGATGTTGCTTATGATATTCCTGATACTAATGAAGGATATGAAAAAGCAAAAGCAGAATTAAAGAGCCCTTTAGAAAAAAACGAAGAGAATTTAACTAAAGGTAAAGAGCTTTACACTATTTATTGTTCAGCTTGTCACGGTACTAAAGGTGACGGAAATGGAGTTTTATCTCAAAGAGAGAAATTTAACGGAATTCCAAATTACAAAGACAGAGAATTAACAGAAGGTAGTATTTATCATGTTATTATGTATGGTAAAAACCTTATGGGGTCTCATGCATCACAGCTTAGATACAAAGAGCGTTGGCAAGTTGTTCAGTACGTTGAAAAATTAAGAAGCGAATTAAAATAAGTCTATAATAGATAGTTTAAAGATATGTATCAGTTTACAGGAAAATTAAAAATATTTGCGCTTGCTTTAATGGTAGTAGGGTTATTAGGTACTGTTTACAATTTTATGTCGACTCCTAGTACTCTTGAAGAAGCAAAAGAAATATTAGCAAAACAACATGATTCACATCATGGAGGGCACGGTGAAGCAGCAGTATCTCATGAAGAATCTAAAGCACACGTTGATGCTAATAAAGAAGAAGCGCATAACGAAACAACAAAACATGTTGAAGAAGCTAACGCTGAAACTCATGAAGAAACACAACAAGCAGAAGAAGTAAAAGATACTGTACATGCTGAGACAGTACATACTGCAGATAGTACAGCATCAAACAAAGAAGAAGTTCATAAAGCGGAAGTTGTTGAACATAAAGCAGAAGGTCACACAGCAGCCGATGCTCATGATGATGCTCATGCTGAACATGTGTTTCATCAAATGCAAAACAGACCATGGTCTGCCTTTTATGTAGCTTTATTATTCTTCTTAGGTGTATCATTATTAGTTATGGCTTTTTATGCAGCTCAAAGAGTAGCACAGGCAGGTTGGTCTGTAGTATTATTCAGAGTGATGGAAGCAATCACGAATAACTTGCATTATGTGAGTGTGGTTATGATAGTATTTATTGTTTTAACCGTTATGCACCAAAACCACTTATTCCCTTGGATGGCTGATGGAGTATTTGATCCTCAAAGTCCTAATTATGATCCTATAATTGATCGTAAAAAATGGTTTATGAATGTTCCGGGATGGGCAATTAGAAGTATAATTTACCTTGTAGGATGGAATACGTTCAGATTTATCATCAGAAGAAAATCTATTCAACAAGATAACGGAGATTTAAAATTACACAAAAATTTATACAACATCAGTGTTGGTTTCGTAGTATTCTTTATGATTACTGAATCAATGATGTCTTGGGATTGGATTATGGGAATTGATCCACACTGGTTCTCTACATTATTTGGTTGGTATGTATTAGCAACATTATTAGTGTCTGCATTAACAATAATAGCTTTAGTAACTATTTACTTACGTTCTAAAGGAGCTTTACCATTTGTAAATGATAGCCACATTCATGATTTAGCAAAATTCATGTTTGGTTTCTCTGTATTCTGGACGTACTTATGGTTTGCTCAGTTTATGTTAATCTGGTATGCTGATATGCCTGAAGAAACAACTTATTTTGCACAACGTTTTAACGAATATAAATTGCCTTTCTTAGGAATGGTTGTATTAAACTTTGTATTCCCGGTATTATTATTAATCAATAGTGACTTTAAGAGTATTCCTTGGTTAGTAATTTTAGGAGGTATTGTAATTTTAATTGGTCACTACATAGATTTATTTGTAATGATTATGCCTGGAACTGTTGGAGGTCAATGGGGATTCGGTATTGGTGAGTTAAGTGCAATATTATTCTTTATCGGATTGTTTATATTTGCAACCTTTAGTGCATTTGCTAATGCAAGTTCACTTCCAAAAGGACATCCTTTCATACACGAAAGTGAAACACACCATTACTATAATATCGAACACAGAGGAGAAGATAGTAATCATCATTAATAAATAATTTAAAAACAATAATAGTTTAAATATTATGCTCGCTTTATTTTACATTTTTATAGCAGTTGCAATAGGAGTTAGCTTTTGGCAGATAACTCGTATTATGAATTTCCGTTCTGTAATTGCTACAGATAAAGACAATGAAACACAAGGTAAAATAGCTTTAGGGTTTTTAGTTTTACTTTATGCCATGATGATATACTGTCTAATTGCCATGAATGTGTATTTATTACCGGAAGCTGCTTCTGTTGAAGGAGAACATGACGATAATTTATTTAACATTACTTTTTGGCTAATTGGGATAGTTCAATTTGGAATGCAATTCTTAATCTTTTACTTTTCATATAAGTATAGAGGAAATAAAGATAGAAAAGCATTATTCTATGCAGATAGTCACAAATTAGAGTTATTATGGACTACCATTCCTGCTGTAACTATTGTATTGTTAATCGGATACGGATTATGGCAATGGAATAATGTTATGTATGTTGGTGATGATGAAAATCCAATTGTAATTGAAGTGTATTCACAACAATTTAGATGGGATGCCAGATATGCAGGAGAAGATAATGAATTAGGTTTAGGAAATGTAAACTTTATAAAAGGAATCAACACAATGGGGGTTGATATGACAGATCCTAATGCTCAAGACGATAAACAAGTAACAGAATTATATTTACCGAAAGGAAGAAAGATATTATTCAAATTCCGTTCGCAAGACGTATTACACTCTGCTTACATGCCTCACTTTAGAGCACAAATGAACTGTGTTCCTGGTATGGTTACTCAATTTGCATTTACTCCAAAATTTACTACGGAAGAAATGCGTCAGAATCCTGAGGTAATGGCAAAAACTAATGGAATTAACAAAATTAGAACCGCTAAAGGTGAAGAGCCATATGAGTTTAATTACCTTTTATTATGTAACAAAATTTGTGGAGCCTCTCACTACAACATGCAAATGAAAATTACTGTTGTAGAAGAAGCTGACTACAAAAAATGGTTATCAGAACAAAAAACGTTAGCTCAAGTTATTAAATAAGATATTTTTAAAATAGATATAAAGATATAGATTATGTCAGATCATCATCACAAAGAAACATTTGTAACGAAATACATTTTCAGTACAGACCATAAAATGATCTCAAAACAATTCTTAATAACAGGGATGTTTATGGGGATTATTGGAGTATTCATGTCAATGTTATTCCGTTTACAAATTGCTTGGCCAGATACTTCTTTTTCAATCATTGAAGCATTTTTAGGACATCATCAAACAGATGGAGTAATGAACCCGGATATGTACTTAGCCTTAGTGACAATACACGGTACTATTATGGTATTCTTTGTATTAACTGCAGGATTAAGTGGTACTTTTTCAAACTTATTAATTCCATTACAAATCGGAGCACGTGATATGGCTTCAGGTTTCTTAAACATGGTATCATACTGGTTGTTTTTCGTATCTTCAATAGTAATGGTTATTTCATTATTTGTTGAAGCAGGACCAGCCTCTGCAGGATGGACAATCTATCCTCCGTTATCTGCTTTACCACAAGCAATTCCAGGTTCAGGAACAGGTATGACATTATGGTTAGTATCTATGGCTATATTTATTGCTTCTTCTTTAATAGGGTCATTAAACTACATCGTAACCGTTTTAAACTTACGTACAAAAGGGATGAAAATGACAAGATTACCATTAACAATGTGGGCATTTTTTATCACAGCTATTATTGGTGTTATCTCTTTCCCTGTATTATTATCAGCAGCATTATTATTAATTTTTGATAGAAGTTTTGGTACTTCATTTTACTTGTCTGATATCTTTATTTCTGGAGAAGTATTACATTATCAAGGTGGGTCACCGGTATTATTTGAACACTTATTCTGGTTCTTAGGACACCCTGAGGTATATATCATTTTATTACCTGCATTAGGATTAACATCTGAAATTATTTCTACAAATGCTCGTAAACCAATTTTCGGTTACCGTGCGATGATTGGATCAATTATAGCAATTGCATTTTTATCTACAATCGTATGGGGTCACCATATGTTCGTATCTGGGATGAACCCATTCTTAGGATCGGTATTTACCTTTACAACAGTATTAATTGCAATTCCTTCAGCTGTAAAAGCGTTTAACTATGTTACTACCTTATGGAAAGGTAACTTACAGATGAACCCTGCCATGTTATTCTCTATCGGATTAGTTTCTACATTCGTAACAGGAGGTTTAACAGGATTAGTTTTAGGAGATTCTGCATTAGATATTAATGTACACGATACGTACTTTGTGGTAGCTCACTTCCACTTAGTAATGGGAGTATCTGCATTATTCGGAATGTTCGCTGGAATTTATCATTGGTTCCCTAAAATGTATGGAAGAATGATGAATAAAACTTTAGGTTACTGGCACTTCTGGATTACTATAATTTCTGCTTACGGAGTATTCTTCCCAATGCACTTTATAGGATTAGCAGGTTTACCACGTCGTTATTATACAAATACAAACTTCCCAATGTTTGATGATTTAGCTGATATTAACGTTTTCATGACTGTTATGGCTATCATTGGAGGTTTTGCTCAGTTAATTTTCTTAGCTAACTATTTTATATCAATATACAGAGGGCAAAAAGCTCCTCAAAACCCATGGAACTCTAATACGCTTGAATGGACTACTCCGGTTGAACATATTCACGGAAACTGGCCAGGAGCTATTCCTGAAGTTCACAGATGGGCATATGATTACAGTAAAACAAATGAAAATGGTGATTATGTTCACGGTAAAGATTTCGTGCCACAAAATACACCATTATTAGCTGGTGAAGAACCATCTTAAGAATATCAATTAAAAAGTAAAAAAGCCTTTCTTTTGAAAGGCTTTTTTATTTCATTATGTCCCGTCCTAAAATAAGTTGACACAAATTAGACTTATTTTATGAATACGAGTCCACACAAGAAAAAGCGCACACA
>NZ_JBOCUK010000012.1:0-99665 GCF_050606265.1 Tenacibaculum sp. TC6
TTGTAATCACATTGTGTGCGCTTTTTCTTGTGTGGACTCGTATTCATAAAATAAGTCTAATTTGTGTCAACTTATTTCAGGACGGGACAAAAATTATATAAAAAGGCAACCATCAAGGTTGCCTTTTAGTTTGAAAATTATGCATCATTAATATAAAGAATATGAAAGTATTTATACTCGATAATAAGTTTTTAGCAAAAAACACAAAATTATTTCTTTGTATTTTAAGTATAAATATCTAGTTTTGAGACTTTAAAATTAAAAAAAAACAAGATTCTATGAAAACAAAACTACTTCATGTGGTTGCCTTTTTGGTAATTTCATTTTCATTAAATTCACAAAATTTATTAGATACTAATGTCTGGACCGTTGGCTCAGGTTCCGTTTCTGGATTTGCTCAGAATGGAACTACTGCTGAAAATAGTAGAGAATATGGTATTGGTCCTAAAGGAACTAATGTGATGTTATGGAAAGCTACTCCTGATACTTCCAATGATGCAGATGGGGGATGGAATTCTTCATATTCCAATATAGACCACACAAAAACGTATCGATTTGTTATTTGGTTAAAAAAGATAAACTCAAACGATGGTACTTCCTATTTCGGATTCCACAGCCCAGACAATGGGTTAACTCTCAATGGCACTGTAAATAACAATCCCTATTTCTGGTATGGAGATTTACCCCAACTTAATAAATGGTATATGTTAGTTGGATTTGTACATGGTAGTACTTATAATTCTACAGTCAGCTATGGTGCTATTTATGATGGTACTACAAGGCAAAAAGTAAATAGTATTACTGATTATAAATTTAAAACCACGGCTATGGTTTTAAGGCATAGAGCCTACTTATATTACGATACTAACACATCTGATAGGCAATATTTTTACGCTCCTAGAATGGAGTTGGTTGATGGGAATGAGCCATCTGTTCAAGAATTATTAGGATTAAATGATAATAATTCTGTAAACTTATTAGCTCCATATTTACCCAATTGGAATGTAGGTAATGGAAGCGTTTCTGGTTTTGGACAGAACGGTTCAACATCAGAAAATAGTAGGGAGTTGGGAAGAAACCATATAGGAGAGGAAGTTATTTTATGGAAGGCTACTCCTGATAACTCCAGTAATGCAGATGGAGGATGGAATACAAATTGGGTCTATGGAATAAATTCCACTATATCCTACCGATATAGTGTTTGGATAAAAAAAACGAATTCTAGCGATGGAACAACTTATTTTGGTTTTTATGCTAATGAAGAAGGTTCATTAAGATTAGACGGAACGTATAATAGTAATCCTTATTTTTTTGTTGGTGATTTACCAAAGTTGAATAGATGGTATTTGTTAGTTGGTTACGTACATAAAAGTAGTCATACCGGAACAACTAATACTGGAGGTATTTATGATGGTACTACAGGAGAAAAAGTAAGAACAATAACAGACTATAAACTGAAAAGTACGGTAAATTCTTTAAGACATCGATCTTATTTGTATTATGATACTAATACATTAGATAGGCAGTATTTTTTTGAACCCAGAATAGACCCTGTAAATGGTAATGAACCTACTATTGAAGAATTATTAAAAATAAATAACGATTCTAAACTAGTACTTTCATATGATGCCGCCAGCAACCAAACACAAAGTTTTTATTGTGGCGATCCTTCTTATTGCGCCCCTCCTGCTGCTCGTGAACAAGAGAAAGAAAAAGAATCTATTTCTTCTACAGCCGAAGAAAGCAGTAATGAAAAAAGTAAAGAAGAGATTGATAATACTCTTCAACTAGATGGTCAAGTACATATTTATCCCAATCCAACATCAGGATGGGCTACTTTAAGATTAGAAGAAACACTTCTTAAAAATATTCATTCTATAAAGCTATACAATACAAATTCAATATTAATTCAAAATATTACGCCGAGTACTAATACCCAACTAGATCTTTCTACTATGGCCTCAGGAGTATATTTTGTACATATTCATGTAAACAGAGGAAAAAGTATCACTAAAAAAGTTATTAAAAAGTAAAAGTTAGAAAGATGAAAAGAAATTTATATACTCTTATTATATTTTTATTATTTGTAGGAATACAGTTTTCAAAAGCACAAGACCCTAATGTTTTGGGAGGTAAGACTTCTGTAAAAATGAGGTTTAAGAAAACAAAATTAAAAACAAAAAAAACATTTAATGAGATTAATGAAGGAAGGACTACATTGGCAAAACTACCTATTGATGAACCTTGTTTAATGGATCCTGACACAGGAGAGTGCGTTGAAATTGATCCTATAGATCCTGTTGTAGTTACACCTGAAGCTGGAAGTACAGTTGGTAGTCTATCTGTTTCTTTGACAGGGTCAGCAAATTATTCTGTTCCAATAGTTATACCATCAGGAATAAGAGATATAGCCCCTAATATTTCAATAACTTATACGAGTCAAGGTTCAAATGGGTTAGCAGGATGGGGGTGGAATGTATCTGGGTTATCTACGATTAGTAGGATACCTGCTACTAAATATTATGATAATAAACATGATGGTATCGATTTTAAAGATGATCGGTTTTCTTTAGATGGACAACGTTTAATTATAAAATCAGGAGTTTATGGAGCAAATGAATCTGTGTATCAAACTGAAAATTTTTCAAACGTAAAAGTTGTTGCCTATGGAACCTCTCCTTATGGAGCGTCTTATGGCCCCTCGTATTTTATAGTTTATTATCCTAATGGGAATAGGGCTTGGTATGGTAACTCAGGGAACTCAAGAAGTAGATTGGAATGGGCTATTTTTAGATTACAAGATCCCCAAGGTAATTATATTGATTACAATTATCAATCTGATAATGGATTGTTAAGTATTAAAACAATTAAATATGGAGGGAGAATCGGTGGTACTACTCCTATGAACCAAATAGATTTTTCCTATGTTTTAAGAAGCAGACCTGAAAATGTATATGTTGGAGAATCTGTTTTTAAAAGAACTAATTTATTAAGAAGTATTGAGGTAACAACAAATGGTTCTCAATATAGAAAATATGAATTAGCTCATAATACCACATCTTTAGGGTATCAACGCTTAATTTCCGTCAAAGAATATAATGCAGAAAATAAGGCGTTAGTGCCAATAACTTTTGGTTATGATAATACTTCTTCATGGATTAAAGAAAGGGTGAAATCAGGAGATTTATACCCTGGATTTGATTATAAAACAAGCAGTTTAATAGCTGGAGATTATGATGGAGATGGAAGAACCGATGCTATTTTTTATAATAAAAATACTAGAGATAAGATATATATGCATATGAGACTATATGATCAAATCAGTCTGGCATATGAAATAAATACTGAGAAGTTTAGTGATATTTTTTCAAGCACTATTTTATCTCACAATAACAAAATATTGAGTCAACAAGCAGTAACTACAGTAAGGGAAACATCTTCATCTGGTTCTGCAACATCCTCTATTCGATTTAGAACTTTTGCTCAAGCAGCTTATGGTCCCGTGCATCAATATGACAAAGTTTGGACCACAAATAAATACAGAAGTGATGGTTATTGTGGAAATACTAACTATTATACAATCCCTAAAAAATATATTTCCGGAGATTTTAATGGAGATGGTTTGACAGATGTTATTGCTATTGAAAAACAATATACTTCAAGTTCTTGTTACCCAAGAGATTGTGATGGTGGTGGAGGTCCACTTCTCCCCACAGAACTTAAAAAAGAAGATAATAATTCTAAGGACAAATCAGCAAGGTTACCTATTGAAGAATGTTGTGATTGTAATTCGTATACTCAAAACCAATACAATGCTAAGGTGCATTTTATTGATTTAAAAAGAGATGTTACCTCTAATTTCGCTAAGGTTTCAGGTTATCTTAGAAAAGGTATTGGAACAAAAGATAAAATATTAACAGCTGATCACAACGGTGATGGTAAACAGGATATCTATCATTTTAAAGAAGGGAAGTTATACATTTACACCCTAGATGTAAATAATAATTTAACTTTACTCTATGAAGAAACTGACTCAGCAATAAAATTAGATAACCCAGTTCTATTGGGAGACTATAATGGTGATGGTAAAACAGACTTTGTAATTGCAACTGCAAATAAATCAAATAATTGGAAATATTTTATTTCAAAAGATACAAGTTTTTACAAAGAAGTAAAAACGTTACCTTTTGCTTACTATAAGGATGAACTAATACAAGGGTCGGTTACTAAAAGTGGGGTTTATATTAGTAATCCTTATTATGAGTATCGATATACAGCACAAGATGTAAACGGAGATGGTAAAACAGATTTAATTATGCATAATACGATAGCACCGTATTCTGCTTATGATAGATCTGTTGAATATATTAGTATTTATAAGAATAATCAAAATAGTTCAAGTAGCACTCCTACCTTTTCTTATGAGACAGGATATACGGATACAAGTGGAGAGGTTGGTAAATTTGGATTTCCTATATTTTTAGAATCTAATCGTACTAATGGTAACTTAGAATATGGATATATCAGTGTTAATAATATCTATATGTATGAGTTTGTAAAAGACCATCGAAAAGATATAGCGCTAAGAAGTATAACTAATAATGGAGTAAAGACTACAGTTGATTATGAGCTTTTAGGAGTCCCTGAGAACTCATTTGGATATCAAACTTACACTTCTGATTATAGTCAAAATTATCCTTATGTTAATGTAAATAGAGCAAACTCTTTTAAACTGGTAAAGAAGCTAACTGAAGAAGGAGCAGGTATAAAACGCTATCAAGATTTTCTATATCAAGGAGCTGTTTCTAATATAAATATAGGTTTTCAAGGTTTTTTAAAGACAAAAAGAACTAATTGGTATGGTGACGATGTAAGTACATTATGGACAATATCAAAATATGATATCGCTAACAAAGGAGTTGTAACTGATCAGTGGGTTTCTACTTCATCGTATGAAGGGAGTAACTATATGTCTAAGACAACGAATACTTTTAATTCAAGTTTAGCTGGTAATAAGGTATTTATTAGTGTTCCTACAAAAATAGAACAACATGATGCTTTAACTGGAGTAACAACTACGAAAACAATTACATATGATTCTTATAAAAACCCATTAACTGAAAATACAGTTTACAACGGGGGAAGTGAAAACCTAGCATATACTTATAGTGATAACATATCTTCAAGCAATCAATATTATCATGTGGGTAGATTAACCAAAAGAATAGAGACCAACACTATTGGAGGAAATGTTTTTACCACAGAAGAAGTATATAGTTATGCTAATAATTTAGTAACCGAACAAAAAGTAAAAGGAAATGGAACTCCTTGGAATATAGAAAGTTTTACTTATGATGCATCCGGTAATGTTACAAAAAAAACACTAACCTCTAGTGGATTAGCAGCAAGAAGTGAAAACTTTAAATATGATTCAAGTGGCCGTTTTTTAATAGAATCTATTGATGTAGAAGGGTTGAAAACTACTTTTACATATGACCTATTTGGTAATCCATTAACTTCAACTAATCCATATAACCAAGTTACTACCTATACTTATGATGGATGGAATCGTTTGGCTTCTCAAAAAAATTATTTAGGAAATACCACTACAATTACATATTCAAATCTGAGTGGAGGGGGAATAAGAAAGAATATAAATTATCCTCAAGGAGCAGATGAAATAGAGGAATATAATGCATTAGGTTGGATTGTAAAAACGGGTGTATTAGGTATTAACAATAAATGGACCTATAAAAATATAGAATATGATGTGGCAGGAAAAATAGTTAAAGAAAGTGAACCTTATTTTAGTTATCCAAGTCAATGGAATACTATTGCATTTGATAATTATGGTAGAGCAATTGCCAGAACTAGTTTTAATGGCTTAGTAGCAAATATTAGTTATAGTGGCTTAATTACTACAGTTGACGACGGTACAAAAACAATAAAAACAACTAAAGACGGTAGTGGAAACATCGTTAAAATGGAAGACCCCGGCGGTACTATAATCTATACATATCATGGTAATGGGGTTATGAAGTCTGCGAATTATGGTAGTCATGTGATAAGTACTGAAATTGATGGATGGGGAAGAAAAACAAAATTAATAGACCCTTCAGCGGGAACATATACATATCATTACAATAATTTAGGGGAATTATTAGAAGAAACCAACCCTAAAGGAGCTACAACGTATACTTATGATGCTTTTGGTAAAATAGCAACTAAAAAAATTAATGGGGAAGAAACTAATATGAGTTTGAATTACACTTATAATTCAACCACAAAATTATTAGCTTCTATTCAAGGAAATAATGCTCGTACCAATGAAAATTACACGTATACTTATTTGTATGATAGTCATAAAAGACCATCCATAACTAAAGAACAAAACGGCAAAGCCTATTTTGAGCATCAGGTAACAAGGGACACTTATGGAAGAGTTAATGCAGAAACATATATTAGTAAAAACTCATTAAATAACATAAGTAATACTGTAAAAGTTAAAAATATTTATGATACAAACTCTGGTATTTTAACCGAGATACAGGATTTCAATACGAGTAATAGTCTATGGAAAATTAAAGAAGTGAATGAGCGAGGACAAGCAAAAGAAGTACTTTTAGGAAATGGAATGGTTAAAAAGAGAACGTATGATCAATATGGATTTTTAACTAAAATGTTAGATCAGACCTCTGATGCTTCTAAAATAGCCTTAAATCTTGATTATAGTTTCAATACAATTAGGGGGAATTTAAACAGTAGAAAAAATAATAATTTAGCATGGAATGAAAACTTTACTTATGATAATTTAGACCGTTTAACAAATATTTCTGGTTCTGTAAGTAGAGAACAACAATACGATAACCGAGGTCGTATTACTTCAAATTCAGAAATAGGGACATATAATTATGGTAGTACTACTTCATATCGTTTAGAAGAGGTTAATTTAAATACTAGAGGAGATTTATATTATCAAAATCAACCCTTGCAAAAAATTAAATATAATGCATACAAAAAACCGATATCTATTTCGGTAAAAGATAAAGCAAAAGTTGATTTTGAATATGGATTGCTACAAAATAGAAGTCATGCATATTATGGAGGAAATGAAGATAATAAGTTAGACCGTAGATATCAAAAACATTACTCGGGAATTACTCCTGTAGAGATTGAAGTAGATAAACAAGGAAATACCAAAATTATTACCTATATAGGAGGTGATGCTTACTCAGCACCAATAATGCATGTTATGCAAACTGCTTCGGGTAGTGCTAATGGTTATCATTACTTGCATAGAGATTATCTAAGTAGTGTTTTAGCAATAACGAATAGTAATGGTACAATATTAGAACAACGTCAATTTGGCGCATGGGGAGAAGTTGATAAATTCAAGACTCTGAATAGTGAAATTGAATTTGAGCATGATACTACGTTATTAAGTCGCGGCTATACAGGGCATGAACATTTTATGGGGGTTGCTCTTATACATATGAATGGTCGTATGTATGATGCTAAGTTAGGGCGTTTCCTATCACCCGATAACTTTATACAAGAACCATTTAGTACACAGAGTTTTAATCGATTTGGTTATGTATGGAACAATCCTTTAAAATTTACAGATCAAAGTGGAGAGTTTATTATTACAGCTATTATTATTGGAGCTGTTATTGGAGGTTACTTAGGAGGTGTTCAAGCCAATGGTTCTTGGAATCCATTTAAATGGGACTGGAGCAGTGGAAAAACATGGTTAGGAGTTTTAGGAGGCGCCGTAATCGGAGGTGTGTCTGGAGGTGTTGGTGCATATGCGGCAGCTGCACTAACTCCTCTTATTACAACGGCAAGTGGTTTTATAGGTGGGGCTGTTTCTGGGTTTATTGCAGGAGCTGTTGGAGGTTTCATTACCGGAGGCTTTATGAGTCAATTACCGGGAGGAAATGGTGACTTTTGGGGAGGTGCTTTAAGAGGTACTGTAATGGGAGCTATAGGAGGTGCCGCCCTAGGAGGTGTTGTAGGAGGTATAAAGTCTGTATTTCAAGGGAAAAGTTTTTGGACAGGTAAAGACCTTGCTCCTAAAGTAATAAGCCCTAGACCTAAAGCTGAAGCTGTAAGTTCTATAAAAGCAAAAAGTGTTGAAGATGTAGCTCCTAAAAATAATTTATCAAATCAAAAACTTGATTTAAAAGCTCCAATAAGTAATAATAAACCTCCAACTACTGGTTCTTATAAAAAAATAGGAGGTTTAGATGGTAGAAAAAGTTTTAATTTTAGAGCAGAGCCAGTTTATAATTCACAAAGTAATCGAATAGCTCTAGGTGTAAGAGAAAGTTTAGATGATTTTGCATCTAAAGTTAAAGGTTTAACATGGAAAAAGTGGGGAGCAGTAGATTTTGAATCAAACTTCCTTAAACAAATAAACAATCCATCTACTGAAATTCATTTTAACCTTGATGGTGTTGATAATGTTTGGAGTGCTGTTCAACAAGGGGCTAGAGGACCAAATCTTGGAGGCTTCACAAATTGGGAACTATTCCAAATATATTCTAACTCAAATGCTTTATCTAGAACAATTTTTTATTCGAACGGTAGTGTTGTACCGAGTCCATTTTAATCAAAAAACACAAAAATGACAAAAATAATATTTAACTCAGAAAGATACTTCACAGTCTACGATTATAATTTAAGCCATGGTCAATTATTAATTCGATCAGATAAGAGAAAGGGGTATGATAATAACATTGATATTCTATTTTTTGACACACAATATATACAGATATTTAATATGTTAGATGGTATAACAATAAAATTATCGGATAAGACAGTATCAAATATTAAGTATGAAAGTGTTTCTAGTTATTTAAAATACGAAGACAATAATTTATTTGAAATAGAGAGTGGTGGTATATCATATTTTATAGCAGCTTCTTTTGTGAAGATTTATGAAAATAGATTAGAGCATTTCGAGTCAAGTATTGAAATGCATGAAAAAGGAAATTTAATTGGCTCTAGTATTTAAAGTTAAAGAACTTTTATTAACATTAAGAAATGATAGATCTTAATATAGAAAAAATTGAATGGATGTCTAAAGAGGCAGAAGAGGCTATTATTTATTTAAATGATGGTAATTATAAAATAATTTGTTTTAGTTGTCCATTTAATGAGCAGGAATTGAATAAAGGAAATTATCAAATCAATTGTTACGATGCTATAGGTTTTGAGCGTATAAAAGAGGAAACATATCACATAGGTAAACTTTCAGATTTTTTTTCATACCGTTTATATGGTAAAGTAAAAGATAGAGAAGTTGGTATTATAAAAGTAGGAGAGTTTCAATTCTATTTAGAAGATGGTGCTTTTCCAGGTGATATTGCAGATGGAGATTTTGTTACTTTTGAATGCAGCAGATTTGATTTATATTAAAAATGATAAAGGATGAGAATACTAACTTTAATGTTATTTAGTACGGTAATGTTGACAGCACAGAATCTATCCAACAAGTAATAATAAACCAGTAACTAGTGAATACAAAAAAATAACAATTTTAGATGGTAAACTCAATTTAAATTAAAAATAGAGCCTTTATAAATAGGGAGAAGTGTTGAAGCGTCTTGAGGTAAGCACTTTAATTATAGACACGGAGGAAGTATGAGTGCAATTGAACACATAAATTATAGACATGCTTTTAACTTTGGATTTGAAAATGCTAGCAGGTTTTCTCAAGGAACTTCAGTTAATATGATAAAAGACTATGTAAGTCAGGCTCTCAAATATGGAATCCCAATTAATGGAGATTTTGAATATACTTTTGGTAATGCTATTGGTACTAATATGAATGGAGGGGCAGCTTTTTCAATAAGAGTATTTGTAAGAGATGGTTGGGTTAGAACTGCTTTTCCTTTTTAAAAAATATTAATTATGAAAGTTTTAATAGATGATTTTATAAAAGAAGAAATTAATAATTATACAAAAACATTAATTTTAAATAAGATTGAAAATAAAGGTAAAAAACAAGAAGAAGAATTAATTTTTAATAAATATAGTTTAGAAATTAATTTTTCAAAAAATATAGTTGTAATATATGATGATGTTTTTTCAGAGGACTTGCCTTTAAAAATATGTTTAAAAGATTTTATCAGACATTTAAAAAATTACGATAGCGAAGACCAAGAATAAAAACAGTTAGCTCTTTAAAAGCAAAAAGTGTTGAAGATGTAGCTCCTAAAAATAATTTATCAAATCAAAAACTTGATTTAAAAGCTCCAACAAGTAATAATAAACCACCAACAACCGGTGAATATAAAAAAATAGGGGGCTTAGATGGGAAAGCTAGATTTAAGTTAGATGAACTTCCAAAGCAGAAACATCATTTTGCAACAAACAAACATAGTGTGTATACTCAAAAAATGGATAAAATAGCTTCTAAATTTAATTTATCTTTGGATGGGGAATGGAACCAAAAATTACTACCTCATTTAGGGAGACATCCTAATACTTATCATGAATTTGTTCTAGAAGGAATGCAACGAGCAGCTTCACAAGCAAGTAGTAGTCAATCTAAATTTATACAACTTTTCAATCAGTATGTTATAGACCCAGTTATTAAAAACCCAGAACTTTTAAGAAAATCAGGATGGCAATAAATAAAAAATACTATTCAATATATGCTAAAAACTTAAAAGAAGTTTCTAGCGCTAACTCTATAGGAAATGATAAATTAGATTATGAATTAATTCCTGAACTTAAAAACCTAGATGAAATGCCTTTTGAATTTGAATTAAAAATGTTAACTCATAGTAAAAGAGGTATTATTATTAGTGACGATACATCTTTATTGAAGCAAAAATGGTTTGATTATCAGTATAATGATTTGGCATGGCCTATTTTTTCAGAAAGATTAATGAAAGTTATTGAAACTAGCTTAAATAAAAATGAAAATCTTTCTTGGATTAAATGTATAATAAATTCGAATGAAGAAAAGAGAACCTATTTTATTCCAAAGTTTTCAAAAAAACCAGATTTATTGGACACTAATAAAACAATTTATGTACCTGGAACCAATCATATAATTAAACCTTACTTTTCTCTTTCAAAAGCCCAAAAGTACGCTGTATTTCCTAAACCGTCAACTTTTTGGGAAATACCTACTAGTATAGTTGTAAATCAACAGGTAAAAGAAGCTATTGAAAAGCAAAGATTTCCTGAAATAGAATTTGATGAGATACTAATTTCAGAAAGCTAGTTTTTATACTAATAATTATGACAAATTTTGATATTTTAATAAATATATATTTTAGTAAAAAACTCAATAAAGATAATATTGAATTTTTAACAGATTATATAAGTAAAAAAAGTATTCTTTTTTACAACAAAGAAATTGAAAACTTATCTTTTACTTCTGTTGAAGGAAAAAAAAGACAGAATAAAACATTAAAATTTAATTCTCAAAATTTAAAAAAAGTTTATGATTCAGTTCTTAAAGATTCCTTAAAAGGTTTTGATTTATTTAATCTTTCTAATGATTGGAAATATAAATCTAGAGATAATGACATATTATTTCTATATAGAAGTCAGGATGAATGGATTGAATATAGTTCTGTACTTTTAAAATTTAATGGAAACTTTAAAAATGAAAATTTAAATATTAATAATTCAATAAAAAATATTGTAAATGAATTATTAACTTATTTTAAACAAGAATTGTTTGATATAAAATATGGGTTTGTTTTTTCTATGGAAAGAGACAAGTCTCCAGCTTTTTTCGCGACAGGTATTAGTAGTGAAAATTTAACTAAGGAAGAGCAAGAAAAAGCTTTTTTATGGGGAAGAAGTCAACATCTTTGTAATGAGAAAGTATGGGATGTTTTTTGGGGAAATATAATAACTTCTAATCATTTCAAAAATGGTTTTTCTGAAAATCAATTAACTGATTTTTTTGGAGAAGGAAATATTATTAATAATGAAGGATTGTTTTATATATGTTATTTACCATATGAAATACCATTGTCTAGTGAAGTTAATAATGAAGTAAAAAGTCTTGGAAAAAAAATTAGAAATAAAATGAATGATTATAAAATGATAATTTAAAAACTGTAAATGAAGATTAAAATAATTTTATTAGTAGTATTAACATTTTTATCCTGCAGTTCTGATGATAATACTGTTGTAGAGTCTCAAGAAGAGCCACTAATTATTGAACTAGTAACTAATAATACTAATGTTACTATAGATGAAGTAGTAACTTTTCAGGTAAAGACTAATAAACCATTTGGGAGTATAACTTATTCTACAGATAATTTTATTACGTCAAAAACGGTTGGTAAAAGTTTGGGAGATTCTTTTGGTACAAGTTTAACATTATATGTTAACACTGCTAATATCGGTAAAATAACTCACAGTATTGAAGTTAGTGATGCTAATAACCCTAGCAAAAAGGCGAAGAGTAGTTTGAGTTTTACAGTAGAAAAAGGAAACGCCGTGCGTATTAAAGATGTTTTAGTTAACAGTTTTTATGATAAGGATAATATTTGGGATACAGAATTTTCTAATACGGATCCAAACAGATTGGCAGATGTGTTTTTTGTTTTACAAAAACCTCAAATAGGTACTTTGACAGGTCAATTTCAACAACAATTATGGTATAAGTCTAATGTTAAAGAAAATCAAGGTGATTTAAAATGGGATCTTTTACAAGACAATTTATATGTAAATCCGAATGCAATTATTCAATTAGGATTAGCTGATGATGATGGTGGAGGTATAGCGCAAGATTTATTATTGGGACCCCCTTATGAAAAGGATATTAATTTATCACAATATATTAGTACAAAACCTGACAATATTATTTTTGAGGATAATTCTATCAATTTAGATGTTGATTTTGGTTTAGAGTGGTAAAGAAGTAAATTGATTAAATTCCCGCTAACTAGTGGGGATTTTTGTTAACAAGATATGAAAACAATAGCAGTTTTCTTTTTTATTTTTAACATTTCTTTTTTTGCACAGAAAGAAACTAATATTTGGTATTGGGGTAAGTGTTGATTTTATTTCAGGTATAGTAATACTAATAACGTCTCCTCGAATAGGTTCTGATGTTGGTGGGTCAGCAACTATTTCTACATCAGTCATAAGTTAACCTAAGTTTTATGCCAAAACGATAATGGATTAACGATAAAGGTTAGAACGCTGTTTATAATGGACTGGTACTATCCTCAAATGACTAATGGTTTAATAAAGAGCTTATTGACCCAAAAGAAAATATTGTAAGAAAGAAAGGACGTTTTATTTTACTTAGATAATTGTTTTTACATTTTCAAATAAAAATCTTTTGTTAGATTAATATAGGCATCAGTATATTGGTGCCTTTCTATTTCAATAATTAATTCTTCCTCTTGAGTAGTTTTTTTTGAAAAAGAAAACTCTAATAAACTACGTTTAATTTCGGATGAAGGATTTCCTTTAACTCTACAAATTCTGTTTGCGTGTAGATGATAGCTCTCTGCTAACTGAATAAAATGTTCTTCTTCTTTGTAAGGAATAATAGTAGAAAAAATACCATTGTCTGATAAAATTTTACTCACTCCCATTACTAACTCTTCAAATGATAATGAACTGGTAAAACGGGCTTTGTTACGAGCATCGTTTTCTGTTTCAAAAGTATCGTTGTAAAAAGGAGGATTGGAGACTATAATATCATATTGTTCCTCTTCTTCAGCAATCTCATCAGCAAAGTCAACAAAAGAAGTATGATAGCAGAATAATCGATCTGCCCAGTCTGATTGCTCAAAATTTTCTACAGTCTGTTCATAGGCATTTTCATCAATTTCAACAGCATCGATAGTCATGGCATCACTACGTTGCGCCAACATTAATGAAATAATTCCGGTACCTGAACCAATATCTAATAACATATCAGAAAACTCACCTAAATTACACCAAGCACCTAATAATACAGCATCGGTGCCTACTTTCATGGCAGTCTTATCTTGATGTACCGTAAACTCTTTAAATTGAAAAGGTTTCATTTATAAAATACGTTCAATAAATTTTTCGGCATTAAACCAAAGTATAAGTATAATAATAAGTAAGAAAACTAAAAACAAGCCACGTTTAGGATTGGTTTTCTTTTTTCGTCCAAATCTTCTTTCAAATTTCATTGTTTTCTGTTTTAATTTTATAAAGCTAACTTATTTTTCTATGCAGAGAGCTTTACCCCGCGAAGCATTTCTCGTTTACCCGGAGGACCTGGCAAACGTTCTACATGAAAACCTACAGTTTGCATTGCACGTCGTACACTTCCTTTGGCAGCATAGGTTACTAAAACACCTTCTGATTTTAAAGCCGTAAACATAATTTTAAAAATATCTTCGGTCCAGGAATCAGGTTGCACTCTTGCTCCAAAAGCATCAAAATAAATTAAATCAAAGCAATTTTCATCTGTAATTTCAGAAAAAAACTGCTTACGCTTTGTAAGTAGAAAGTGTGGGGCAATAGTATGTTTTTTTTCCCAAGAAACCTCATGAATTTTTTCAAAAAGATTTCGGTTGTTTTCCGCCTTTAACACAGAAACATAATTAAGTTTTTCAACTTCTTCTTTGGTTATTGGATAAGCCTCAATTCCAACATAATCAATATTTTTTTCGGTTTCCAATAATGTTATAAAACAATTAAGCCCGGTACCAAAACCAATTTCAAGAATAGAAATTGCTTCTTTTTTTATAACCTCAAAACCACTTTTAATAAAAACATGGTATGCCTCTTGAATAGCTCCGTGTATTGAATGATATTGTTCGTTCCATTCAGGTAAATGAATGGTAGTTGAGCCATCTGAGGTTATAATAATTTCTCTCTTCAAATTATTTGATTAATAATTTTTGTATTCTGGGTATTGGACCGGTGCAAGTAGTTTTATGACAGGTAATGCAACTATTTATAGCGGTATTAAAATTTTCTTTTTGAGTATGTTTGTCATCTTCAAAAACAATTTTCATATTTCGAATATATTCATTAGAAAATTGCTCAAAACTTTCAGTTCTGTCATTAGGTTCTGTTAATGTTGCAGAGTGAATTTTTAAAAACCGTTCAGGAAAATAACCAATTGCCTGATTTTTTATAATCTTTTCTTTTATATCAAGATTAACATAGTACATTGTATTCATTAAAGCAGCCATTTCTGACTGCTTATGCATAATAAATTCAGTATCTTTTTTCTCTTGTTTTTTACATGAGAAGAAGCAAAAGGCTAAACAGATGATAAGGTAGTATTTCATTACTTTTTTAATAACACGCCATCAGCTTCAAAAGCATAAGTATATTTTGGTTCTGTTATTTTAGCAATTTCTTCTTCAGATTTACCGGCATCTTTAGCGTAATGCTGTAATTCTTCTACAGAAGTTTCAGTAACAAACGCTTTTCCGTTAACAATTACTTCTTTATTGTCGGCATTTAAAGGCATGAAAAAACCATAATCTTTAAAACGTACCATAGATTCTTTTTGATCACCCAAATCTAATTTCATCCAACATCCTTTTTTCTTACAAACCTCATTAATAGTTGAGGTAAATTTAATAGCTAAAGTATCTCCGACTTTTAAATTTTGAAATGTAGCCAAAGCTTCCGATTTGGTCAGTGGATTTTCTTCAGAAATAACTTCTCCAAAAGATAGGAATTCAGAATCTTGAGTGTTTTTTTGCGATGTGTTTTCCTTGTTTTCAGTTTTGCAAGACATTAGCAGATTGGCAAGAAAGAATCCTGCAATAAGTAGTTTTTTCATAATCAGTTGTTTAAGTTAAGCAAAATAACAAAGATAGATATATTTGTTTGATTCTTAAAGTAAATACCTTTAATACTGGTTGTTTTTGTAACTTTGTGAGGAAACAAAAATTTTACTTATGGATATTAAAATTCAACCGATTGAAACTTCTAAAATAAATAGTGTAGATTTTAGCAATTTAGCGTTTGGACATGTTTTTACTGATCATATGTTTATTTGTAGTTATGCCAATGGTGAATGGAAAAATCCGGAAATTGTTCCTTATGGTCCAATTGCTTTTGAACCTTCTGCACGTGTGTTTCATTACGGGCAGGCAGTTTTTGAAGGTATGAAAGCTTATAAAGATGATAGTGATGATATCTTTTTATTTAGACCTGATGAAAGCATTAAACGATTGAATAAATCTGCTGAAAGATTAGCTATGCCTGCTTTACCGGAAGAATTTTTTTATGAAGGGTTGAAAAAGTTATTACACATAGATACTTCGTGGATTAAAAAAGGGTTTGGAAACTCTTTATATATCAGACCTTTTATGATTGCAACTGAAGGAGCTATAGCTGCTTCACCGGCTAAAGAATATAAATTTATTATTATTTGTTCACCGGCTCAATCATATTATGCTGGTGAGGTTAGAGTTGTTATAGCTGAAAAATATAGTAGATCTGCAGATGGAGGTGTTGGTTTTGCAAAAGCAGCAGGAAATTATGCAGCACAGTTTTATCCTACAAGTTTAGCGCAAAAAGAAGGGTATCAACAGGTTATTTGGACAGATGCTAATACGCATGAGTTTTTGGAAGAAGCCGGAACTATGAATGTATTTTTCAGAATAGGTGATACCTTAGTTACTGCTCCTGTTAATGATAGAATTTTAGATGGAATTACCAGAAAATCAATTATTCAATTAGCAAAAGATTCCGGTGTAACTGTTGAAGTACGTAATATAACTGTTACCGAAATTAAGGAGGCTGCAACAAAAGGTGAGTTAAAAGAAATATTCGGATCAGGAACTGCGGCTGTGATTAATCCTATTAAAGGTTTCAAACATCAGGATTTTACGTATGAATTACCGGAGTTGGAAAATGCGTATGCTACTGTTTTTAAAGAAAAATTAATGAACATTCAGTATAATAAAGATACAGATGTACATAATTGGAGAGTGAAAGTTTAACAAAGTAAGCAATTTTTCCCTAAATTTATAGTTAGTTTGTTATAAATAAGAAAATTAATTATAGGGGGAAATGAAAAATATAGTAGTAGCCATACTGTCTTTAGCTATTGGTTTTGCCATTAGTGTTTTTGGAATTAAATTTTATTTAAAAAGCTATAAAGATAAAGTTGAGTCTAATACAAAAGAGAGTACACCAAAAAATATAAGGGCATCTCAGATGCCTGATTCAATTCAAGAGAGCTTTGAAAGTTGGACAGCATATTCTAAAGAGAATATTGATTTAATGTCAACATTCAAAGCTCTTGATGAAAATGGAGAGGGGATTGGAAAAGGATTTTTTTTAAACTTATTACGAACCGGTTCTTATTTACCTAAAAAAGTAGAGAAAGATAGTGAAGTATATTATCAACTAATTCCATTGGGTGAAACTACTGACGAAAAGATTAAAAAATCAATACAAAGTTTAGCAACCATGGCTAATCATTATTTTAGTATGGAAGGCAAAAAACTACCCAGTTATAATTTTGTAGACTTACAAGGAGTTTCATATAATAAAGAAAATACAAAAGGGAAGGTGTTGGTGTTGAAATGCTGGTTTATTACTTGTAAAACTTGTGTTGAAGAATTTCCGCAACTTAATGAGTTAGTTGATACTTATAAAGATAGAAATGTTGTTTTTGTTAGCTTGGCATTTGATGAAAAAGATAAACTGATAGAGTTTTTAAAAACAAAAACGTTTAAATATGCTACCATTCCTTTACAAAAAGATTATATGTCTAAAGAATTAAAGGTGAAACAATATCCTACCCATCTTATAGTTGACAGTAACGGCGTTATTTTAAAAATGGTTAATAACGTACATACATTGACTTTAGAGTTAGATAGGATAATGAATCAATCGTAGAGTGTTATTCGTGTAAGATTTTTTCTATATTCGGTTTAAAATAATTAGGTCCTTTTAAAACTTTACCGTCTTCTCTATAAATAGGTTTACCATCTCCTCCTAATTTACTCATGTTGCTACGTTGTATTTCATTGAAAACTTCTTCAATTTTATGTTGCATACCATGCTCTATAATAGTACCACACAAAATATATAACATATCACCTAAAGCATCAGCAACTTCAACCAAATCGTTATTATTAGCTGCTTCTAAATATTCTTCATTTTCTTCTTTCATTAAGTTAAAACGAAGCAAGTTTCTGTCTTCTCCAATATTAGCTATAGGCTTATTATTTATACCCAAACCAAAAGCCTCATGAAATTCATGAACTGCATTAATTTTATTTTTCATGTTTTATGTGTTGTTTATATAATTCCTAGTTTTTTTTCGGTTTCTTGTAAATCAAATTCAGTCCAATCATTAATATGATGTTTGATGTTCATTTTTTGAAAATCAGATATATTTTTTTTGTTAACTCCAACAAAATGAACGCCCAGATTTTGTGCGGTAGTAACATCCCATAAGCCATCACCAAAAGATATGATATGTTGAAAATCCGATACGTTATAATATTGTTTAGCTTTTTCTATGGCAGATTTTACAATATTTTCTCTGGTAAATATTTCATTAGAAGATTCTAATACTTGAGGAATCATGTTGATTTTTGCTTGCTGAAGTTTTAAAAAAGCGGGTTGTAATATAGAACCTGTAGCAAAACAAACGGCATAATTTGTTTGGTTGATGAAGAAATCGACAATTTTTTGAGCTCCTTTAATCTCCGGAGTATCAGGGAATGTTAAAAAACGTTCGGTCATTACAGATTCAAACTCAGGAATCAAATCAAAACTAAACTTTTTCTGATGTGTATTTTCATAGTTTACACTAAAAATATAGCTATCAGTAGCATTTTTGTAATTTCTCCAATCGGTGTCTATTTGTTTGATACCGAAGTGGTTCATGGCAAATAATAGAGAGTCAGTATGTTTTTCTTCACTTTTAGTAAGTGTATCGTCAATATCTAATATAATAAGATTTTTTTTAGTCATAAATTAGGTTGCTAATTTTAATAGTTTGGCAGGTACCAATTTAAGTACCCAAGCAATTAATATCCATCTTTTAGAAATGTAAGCTACTCGTTTTTTGCGTTTAATAGCTTTATAAATTTGTTTTCCGGCTTTTTCTAAAGAAGTCATCCAAAAAATATCATCACCAAGAGCCATAGCCGTATCAACATATCCGGGACGGATATCAGTAATAAAAACTTGTTTAAACGGAATTGTTTTAGTTTTAATATACAGGCTTTCTAAATAGGCTTTTGAGGCAAAATAAGAGGGAGCAAATCTGTTTCCTCTTAAAGAAGCAATAGATGAAATACCTACCAAATGTCCGTATTGTTGTTGTTCAAATAAAGTATAAGCTAAATCATACAGTTTAGTAACGCCTACAACATTAGTTTGTATTGTGGTGTTTTCTTTCTCCCAAATTAATTTATTATTTGTAAAACCAACTCCTGATGATTGTATAATAAGGTCGATTTTACCAAATTCGTCAACAATTTCGTTAAATACTTTTTCAACGTCTTCTACTTGTTGAATGTCATTTTGCTTATAAATAATTTGGTTTGGGTGTTGGTTTTTAATTTCTTGAAGTTCATTAAGTCGTCTTCCGGTAATGGCAACTTTATAATTATCAGTAAGTAACAATTCTGTTAATAGTTTACCAATACCTGAAGTAGCTTCGAAAACAATAGCTGTTTTTATTTTCATACGCATGAATTTTATGCAGATAGTTAGATTTGAAAATCTATTCAATATGAGTTTATCAATATAAAATCATTCTTTAACTTTGCTAAAAATACAATTTTATGTTTACTACCGGCCGAATAATTTTTGCAAGTTTGTTTGTGGTTGTTTTTGTAGCAGCTATGATTCTTAGTTATAAAAAAGATGCTAAAAGGAATAAAAAATATTATCAAAACGGAGCCTTGTATACAGCCATAGGTATTGTAGTAACAGTTTTATTACTTTTTTTGTTTAAGTATATAAACAAAAATTAATTCATTTTTTCAACATCACTTAGTTTATCATGATCTAAAATAGTATACCCTTTTTCATTAAAATGAGCAGAGGGTTTATATTTTACATCTACAATAAGATCAGAAAAATCATAGGAAGTAGCTTGATATACAATTTGGCCAAATGATTCTTCATGGTATTTTAGTAATACGTATAGTTCGGCATCTAAATCTTTTATTTCTGCTGAAGTATATTTTTGTAAAGGGCTTTCAGTATCAATTTCATGAACAATCGTCCATACAGTAGGAAGGTACATTATTTTATCTCTTTCTAAACTTATTTGGTAGTAATTTCTACTGTAAATATTTTGCTCATTTTTTTCATTCAAGGCAAGTGTAACCGTAATTTCAGGTTCTAACATAATGGTTTTTCTACGGTTCATTAACCTAAACATAACGGCCTTTTTACCATTAAAATCTCTTAAAATTATATTATTACTAAAACGAATAGCAGCTCTGGGTTTTGAAAATCTACCGTATAAGAGTCCTGTTATAAAAGAAAAACTAAGTAAACCAATCATAGCTTCAAAGGCAGCAATAATATTAGCTGTAATTCCTTGAGGAGCAATACCTCCATATCCTACGGTTGTTAATGTTTGAGCACTAAAGAAAAAACCGTTTAAACAATCGTCAAAAAAGTTTCCTTTAGAAGGAGTAATTTCTTCAATGCCAATAAAAACATAGACAAAACCAAAAAGAATATTTAGTAAAGTATATCCTAAAAAGACGAGGAAGAAAAATTTGTACCAAGACAATTCAATAAAATACGTGTATAAATCATCTATTGTAAACTTTTTATTTACATGAATTATAGTAGAACTACCATTTTTATTAATAATTCCACGAATATTTTTTTGAGAGTTATATCCAAATCCTGGATCTTTAACCTTTTTAGCCATTGATTATTTTTTCTGCTTAAAAATACAAAACCGATTCTAAACAGAATCGGTTTATAAAATTCAAAAGTTTATGTAATTATTTTTTAACCGGTAAAAAACTATAATTTTTTGAATAAAAATACATTTGTTCTTCAAAAGTATCAGGTTGTGTAACAGTTACATTGGTTATGTTGCCGTTTTCATCTGTTTCAGTAACTAAAACAGGGTTAACAAAACCACTGTATGGCGCTGAAGTAAATTGAGAGTTACGATCTAAAACTTCTTTGTGCAAGTCTTGGTCAACTTTTACTCCGTAGCCTTCTACCAATGCTTTAGCAGCTTCAAAATCTCCTTCAGATTTAATTCTTTGAGTTTCTTTTAATAAGCGCCCAAAAATTTCACGAAGCTTAGCATAATCATTTATATTATAGTACGTTTTACCATCTCTGGTAACTTTTTCAATAACATTGTCTTTCTTACCTTGTTCAAAAGCCCAAGCAGATACCCATTGACGGTTTACCATATGATCTTCTTCTATATCATCACCTAAATTAATTCTGATTAATTGCGTTATTAAACCATTTCTGATATAACCATCATAAGCAGCTTCACCTACTTTTTGCCAATCGTCAACTAACCCTAATTCTTGTAATTTCGGATCCATTAAATAGTATAATCCAACTAAATCAGCTCTACCTTCTTCCATTGTAGAAGCGTAGTTTTTTAAAGTTTCTTTTGGTTGACCAATACCATCATTAATTTTACCGGAAGCATGCCCGATAACTTCGTGTAAAGCTGTGTGTAACTTATCCGCTAATTTTCCATATTTGATTTCTAAATCAATTTCTTCCTTATCATTAGCAAATTCTTTTAATCTTCCGGTTCCTCCTGCATTATTGTATGAACCTATAATGTTACCTAAAGAAACCGATTTAGAACCGTGCTCTTGACGAATCCAGTTGTTATTAGGTAAGTTTACTCCTATTGGCGTACTAGGAGAAGCATCTCCCGCTTCACCGGCAACATTTACAGTTTTATAAGAAACACCTACAACATTTTCTTTCTTGTGAGAAGGATCTAAAGGAGAGTTATCTTCAAACCATTGCGCATTGTCTGATAAAACTTTCATTTTTTTAGACATGTCAAAGTCTTTAACTTGGATGATAGATTCATAAGAACCTCTATAGCCTTTAGGGTCATTATACACCTCAATAAATCCATTAATCCAGTCAATATTACCTTCTGTAGAGCTTACCCAAGAAATAGCATATTGATCCCATACATCTAAACTACCTGTTTTATAGTATTCGATTAATAATTCTATAGTTTTGGCTTGTTTTTCATTTTCAGCTACATCTTTAGCCTTTTCTAACCAAAAGATAATTTTATCAATAGCTTCACCGTATAAACCTCCTGATTTCCATACTTTTTCAACGAGTTTTCCATTTTCGCGAACTAAGGTTGAATTTAATCCGGCCTCAATAGGTTTTCCTTCCGGTCCTTTATAAGCTTTTGCATAAAAATCTTCAACATCTTTACTCGTAATGTCTGGTCCGTAAAAATTAATAGCAGAAGCAAGTACATTATCAACTCCGGCTTTTTTATTTACTTTTTTTACATCCTTATCATTAAAAATAGCGTCTAGGGCTTCGGAAGAAATAACGGTATTAGTTTCTTTTAATAAACCTTCTAAATATTCTTTAGAAAATTCCGGTTTAATTTTATCGTTAGAGTAGTGGTGGTGAATACCATTTGAAAACCATACTCTTTTTAAATACGTTTTAAAAGCTTTAAAATCATTACTTTCTTTATCTCCTTTAAATTGTGTATTTACATTTTCAAGAGCGGTTCTTATTTCGAGATTGTGGCGATAGTTTTGATCCCACATGATATCACGCCCTGATAAACCAGCTTGGGTTAAATAATAAACTAATTGTTTTTCTTTTAAGGAAAGTTGGTCAAATCCTGGGATTTGGTAGCGTAAAACTTTAATATCAGCAAATTGTTCAACAACATATTCAAACTCTTTTTTGGGCTTGTTTTCAACTGTTTTTGTTTCTTTTTTAGTGTCAACACCACAAGAAGATAAAATACTGGCGGCGGCAACAGCATAAAGCGTTTGTTTTAATTTCATGTATTATAAAATTTAAGTTGATCTTATTTAAGCGATAAAGTTACAAATTTTAAACTTCGTGATATCTAAAACAGTCGGTAGTATGGTCATTTACCATACCTGTAGCTTGCATATGTGCATAAATAACTGTTGAACCAACAAATTTGAACCCTCTTTTCTTTAAATCTTTTGAAATTGTATCTGAAATTTCGGTAGTAGCAGGAACTTCTTCTCTTTTAGCAAATTTATTTTTGATAGGTTTACCTTCAGTAAACTCCCAAATATATTTGGAAAAAGAGCCAAATTCTTTTTGTACCTTAATAAAAGCTTGAGCATTGGTAATAGTAGCTTTTATTTTTAATTTGTTTCTAATAATTCCCGGATCTTGTAAAAGTTGCTCATATTTTTCTTCAGAATATTCAGCAATTTTATGATAATTAAAATTATCAAAAGCTTTTCTAAAATTCTCTCTTTTTCTAAGTACAGTTATCCAACTTAAACCGGCTTGAAAGGTTTCTAAAATTAAAAACTCAAATAAAGTGTCATCTTCATAAACAGGAACGCCCCATTCATTATCATGATATTCTATATACAAAGGGTCATTACTTACCCAAAAACATCTTTTTTTCATGTATGTATTTTAAGAAGCTTAAAAATAATGTTAAATGCGTTAAAAAAAGTGAAAAAGAAGAATATTTTTCGCAACTTTATAAGGGTTAAAAGTATTGGTTATGAGATTTTTAAAAAATAGTTTGTTGGTTGTTTTTTTTATAGTTAGTGGTATAGCTTGTAGTACTTTAACACCTAAAAACAGTACAGTAGCTAAAGAAGAACCTGTGGTAATTGCCAATGATAGTTTAGAATATGAAATAACCATAATTGATCCCGGATTTACTACTTATTTAAATTCAATAGCTAGGCCAAGAGGCTATCATTCCTTAGCCTATTTAGAGATTAGAAATCGATTTTATGTACCTATTTGGAATACAAGAGTTAATAATCCCGGTTTATATAACCCTGCTATTTATGAAAATAGAATAGATTATGATCCGCATGTTAATTATGGCTATGAAGTAAACTATAAACTCTTTAATTATTTTGAGTTTGCACAGCGTAAGTATAGAATGGTTCTACGATAGTTAATCGTTAAATACTGTTGGTAAAACCGTATATTTGCCCCGTTAAAAAAAATACTTAGAATGAAGTTTTTACGAAATCTGTTAGCCTCTATTTTGGGCTTTTTTATTGCTCTATTTTTACTATTTATCTTTTTTGTTTTAGTAGCTTCACTAGTGAGCTCGCCGGAAGAAGTAGTTGTAAAATCAAATTCTGTTTTGGAGTTAGATTTAACATCTTCGGTTAAAGATTATGCTCCTAAAGAAGATAATCCATTTGCTGAAGTATTAGAATTAACAGGAAACAAATTAGCTTTAAATGAAATTATTGCAGCTATTGAAAATGCAAAATATGATAATAAAATAAAAGGTATTAGCATTAAAACTTCTTTTGTTAATGCCGGAGTAGCCCAAACTCAAGCCATTCGAAATAAACTTGAAGAATTTAAAGAAAGTGGAAAATTTGTATATGCTTATAACGATTTTTATGAGCAAAAAAACTATTATTTAAGCTCTGTTGCTGATAGTATTTTTGTCAATCCAGTAGGAGTGATTGATTTCAGAGGATTATCAACAGAAATTTTATACTATAAAGATTTTGAGGATAAATACGGTGTAAAAATGGAAGTAATACGACACGGAAAGTATAAAAGTGCTGTAGAACCGTATTTAGCTAATGAAATGAGTGAAGCAAACAGGGAGCAAATAACATCGTTTTTAAAATCTATTTGGTCTGAAATGACAGATGATATTAGCAGAAATAGAAAAATTTCTATTGAACAATTGAATGTAATTGCAGATGAATCTAAAGGAAGAAATGCGGAACTTGCGAAAGAGAATAGGTTAGTAGATGAAGTGGTTTATGAGGATGAATATAATGATAAACTTGAAACATTGATAGACGCTAAACCTAATTTTATATCAATTCAAGAATATATAAAATCAGGAAAAGGAAGAATAAAGTCTACAGCTAAAGATAAAATAGCTGTTATTTATGCTCAAGGTCAAATATTATATGGAGAAGGAAATGAAGATATAATAGGACAAGGATTGATAAATAAAGCGATAAGAAAAGCAAGAAAAGATAATGATGTTAAAGCTATAGTTTTACGAGTAAATTCTCCTGGAGGTAGTGCTTTGGCTTCAGAGTTAATATGGAGAGAATTAGAATTAGCAAAAAAAGAAAAACCCTTAGTGGTTTCAATGGGAAATTTAGCAGCTTCCGGGGGGTATTATATAGCGTGTAATGCTGATAAAATAGTAGCAGAACCTACTACTATAACCGGTTCTATTGGGGTGTTTGGTATGTTGCCTAATGTGAATACTCTTGCAGATAAAATAGGGATAAATGCAGAGCAAGTTTCAACCAATTCAAGTGCTAACTATAGTATTTTTGAACCAATGGATAAAAAGTTTTATGAAGTTACGAAAGAAGGTGTAGAGCAAATTTATACAACGTTTGTGTCTAGAGTTGCCACTGGAAGGAATATGAAATACGAAGCTGTTGACGCTATAGCTCAAGGAAGAGTTTGGACAGGAAAAGAAGCCTTAACAAATGGATTAGTAGATGCTTTGGGTAGTTTAGATGATGCTGTTAAATTAGCTGCTGTATTAGCCGAGGTTGATGTATATAGAGTGAGAAATTATCCAAATTATAAAAGGGATTTTAAAGAAGCTTTTAAATTTGCCCCGTTTGCTAATTCTTCTAAGAAAGAACTCTTAAAAGAAGTTTTGAATACTGAAGAGTATAAAGTATACTCAACGATTAATGAATTAAAAAATTTAAAAGGAATACAAGCAAGAATGCCTTATATTCTAGAGGTTAAATAATAAAAAAAATCCTACTTGGATGAAATAAAAAATGCTTAGAAAATTTTCTAAGCATTTTTTTATTTTTAATGAAGTTATTTTACATCATTCCGGGCATTCCACCACCCATTGGAGGCATTGCAGGAGTTTCTTCTTTAATATCAACTAAAGCACACTCAGTAGTTAAAATCATACCAGCTACAGAAGCTGCATTTTCTAAAGCAATACGAGTTACTTTTTTAGGATCGATGATACCTGCCTCTAACATATCTACATAAGTTTCAGATTTTGCATCGTAACCAAAATTGTTGCTTCCTTCTACTACTTTGTTGATTACAACAGATCCTTCACCACCTGCATTTTCAACAATTGTTCTTAACGGCGCTTCAATAGCTCTGTTTACTATTTGGACACCTGTAGTTTCATCTAAATTTTCAGTAGTTAAAGTTTCTAATATTTTCTTAGCTCTAACTAAAGCAACTCCACCACCGGCAACAATACCTTCTTCAACCGCAGCTCTGGTAGCATGTAAAGCATCATCAACTCTATCTTTCTTTTCTTTCATTTCTACTTCAGATGCTGCACCAACATAAAGTACAGCAACCCCACCAGCTAATTTAGCTAAACGCTCTTGTAATTTTTCTTTATCGTAGTCAGATGTTGTTGTTTCAATTTGTGCTTTAATTTGGTTAACACGAGCTTTAATTTGCTCTTCTGAACCAGAACCGTTAACAATAGTTGTATTGTCTTTATCAATAGTAACTGTTTCAGCAGTACCTAATAACTCTAACGTAGCGTTTTCTAAAGAGAAACCTCTTTCCTCAGAAATTACAGTACCTCCGGTTAAGATAGCAATATCTTCTAACATTGCTTTTCTACGATCACCAAAACCTGGAGCTTTTACTGCAGCAATTTTTAAACCTCCACGTAATTTATTTACAACTAAAGTAGCTAAAGCTTGCCCATCAACATCTTCAGCAATAATTAATAAAGGTCTACCAGATTGAGCAACAGGCTCTAATATTGGAAGTATTTCTTGTAAGTTAGATATTTTCTTATCAAATAAAAGAATGTATGGGTTGTCTAACTCAGCAACCATTTTATCAGCATCAGTTACAAAGTAAGGAGATAAATATCCTCTGTCAAATTGCATACCTTCTACAACATCTACATACGTATCAGTACCTTTTGCTTCTTCAACAGTAATAACACCTTCTTTACCAACTTTACCAAAAGCTTCAGCAATTAAGTTACCAATAAAAGCATCATTATTAGCAGAAATTGAAGCTACCTGTTGAATTTTCTCAGAAGAATCACCAACTTCTTTTGATTGTTTTGCTAAATCTTGTGTAATTGCTTCTACTGCTTTATCAATACCACGCTTTAAATCCATTGGGTTTGCACCGGCAGCAACGTTTTTTAAACCTTCTTTAACGATCGCTTGAGCTAATACAGTAGCTGTGGTTGTACCGTCTCCAGCAAGATCATTTGTTTTAGAAGCTACTTCTTTTACCATTTGTGCTCCCATGTTTTCAAGAGCATCTTCCAATTCTACTTCTTTAGCTACAGACACCCCGTCTTTAGTTACGTGTGGCGCACCAAATGATTTAGAAATAATTACGTTACGTCCTTTTGGTCCTAAAGTTACTTTTACTGCATTAGCTAATGCATCAACACCACGTTTTAGACCTTCACGTGCATCAACATCAAATTTTATATCTTTTGCCATTGTTTTTTAGATTTTAATTCTGGTTTTTAATAAACCTAAATTTACGATTAGTTTGAATTGTTAGTTTGTTAAACTGATTTTAGATAATAGCGAAAATGTCACTTTCTCTCATAATAAGATAGTCTTTTCCTTCAAATTTTAATTCGGTACCAGAGTACTTTCCGTATAAAACAGTATCACCAACGTTTACCGTTAAAGGCTCGTCTTTCTTGCCGGTTCCAACAGCAACAATAGTTCCTTTTTGTGGTTTTTCTTTAGCGTTATCCGGAATAATAATCCCTGATGCGGTAGTAGTTTCTGCTGCAGCAGGTTCTACAAGAACTCTATCTGCTAAAGGTTTAATGTTTAATCCCATTTTATATATTTTAATTAAATTAATTTTTTTGATTTACCATGTAATTAGTCAGAAACTATGCCATAGCATGAATGCTGACACTTTTTCAAAAAGCATGAATTTTTCACAAAAAAAATGTCAACGTTAATGACACGTTGACATTTTGTAATATTTTAAATTAAAGTATAATTTACTTTACGCTGTCTTTAGTTGTTTCAGTATTAGCAGCAGGTGTAGTATTGTTAGTAGTTGTTTCAACACCTTTTAATGTTTCATCTAATTGAGGTGCATTTTCAACATTTCCTCTTGGAATAGCAAAGTTTGATAATAAAATTAAAGCAAACATAGCAATAGCTAAAGTCCAAGTAGTTTTATCTAAAAAAGTATTAGTGTTTTGTACACCACCAATGTTTTGAGCACCACCACCAAAAGATGAAGATAAACCTCCTCCTTTAGGGTTTTGTACCATTACAATTAAAATTAGTGCTACTGCAACCACTAAAATTAAAACTAAAAGTAAAGTATATGTAGTCATTATTTATTGTTTTGTAAAATTTTAATTCTTTTGACTTGGTCTGCAAAGAAACCACTTTTTTCTGGATATTTCAAACTTAATATTTTATAAGCTTGAATAGCACTGTCATATTTTTTTTGTTCAAGGTAAACTTTAGCTAAAGTTTCAGTCATAAGCTGGTTATTTTGCTGGGTTTCCGGAGCTTTAACATCTGAGTTATTACCTTTAACTGGTCTGGAAATTTTTGGGTTATTTTCTATAAAACGATCAATAATTTCTTCTTGTTCAGATTTTTTTGGTTCATTTTCTTCTGAAATATCTCTGATGATAACTTTTTTAGAAGAAAGTTCTAACCATTGATTAAATGAAAAAGCTTCACTTTTTGTAAAAGATAGAGGTTTACCAATAGACAATTCTTCGATAGCTTTGTCAAGCTGTGAGTTTTTAACTTTAGAAAGAACCAGACTTTTTAATATCGGGGGCTTTTTTTCTTCAGTTTTTTCTTTTTGCTGAAAATCTTCCGAAGTTATAAGATCAAATAAAACTTCTCTGTCAGTTGTATATGCCGCCGTTATTTTTAGTTCATTATTGTATTTAAAGCTTTCATTATTTTTTAATGTTTTTAAATACAAGGCTCTCGCTAATTGGAAGTAAGGGTATTTTTCAGTTAAAGATTTTAACTGATGTGTGTCTTCTTCCTGAAAAGAATTGGTTTCAATAATAGCTTGTATATAATTATTTATAATCAAAATATGAGATTACCATTTAGCTACTGAGGCGTTAAAAATATCTTGAGTTATACGTTCTAATATTTCATCTAAAGCTGCTTCTAATACAGAACCGGTAAGTTGTTCTGAGGCACCATAATCATGATAAAATGAGAATTGTTTTTCAAAATTATCTTTTTCTTCTAAGTTATTGGTGTAACGAACATTTATAACAATAGTTAATCGGTTTTGTGCTGCTGTTTGGTTTGCAGTCGCACTCATAGGAGTAATTCGATAATCAACAATTTCACCTTCAAAATGCAATTCACCACCATTCGATACTAAAGTAAGATTGGTTTGTCGTGTAAATAAATCTTGTAAATCTTGAGTAAAACGTTGGCTTAGTGTAGGCTCAATAATTGGTGCTTGATTAGGGAAAAAGTCAACCTGAATAGTTTTAGCATTTCCTGTGTTTCCACCTGTAAAAGAATAGACACCACAGCCTATAAATGTGATTGTTATTGAGATGATGAATAGTAGTTGAAAAACTTTTTTCATTTCCTGTGTTTTTGGTAAAAATACTTAAAAGAACTTTTTATAAATCGTATTGTTTAATTTTTCTATAAAGTGTTCTTTCAGAAATTCCTAGTTCTTTTGCTGCCAGTTTTCGTTTCCCGTTATTTTTTTCAAGTGATTTTTTTATCATTTCAACTTCCTTATCTTGTAATGATAAACTTTCGTCTTCTTCAATAGCCTCTACAAAATCGTAATTACTTTGTTTAGGTGTTTTAGGAATCTGGACTACTTCAACTTCAGGGATTTCTTCTGTTTGTTGTTCTTGATAAATTTTTTGTATTAATCGATGATTGTCTTCTCTAACTTGTTTAGAATTTCCTTCTTTAAGTAAATCTAACGTTAGTTTTTTTAAATCATTAATATCATTTCGCATGTCAAACAAGATTTTATACATAATATCTCGTTCGTTCGCAAAATCGTTTTTATGGGTGTTGTTATTGTTTACTACTGCCGGTAAATTACCTTGTATATTTGGTAGGTATTGAGCAAGTTTTTCAGGTGTAATATTCCTGTTTTCTTCTACTACAGAAATTTGCTCTGCTATGTTACGCAATTGCCTAATATTTCCGGGGAAATTATAGTTAGCTAACATTCTAACGGCATTATCTTCTAATCGGATGGCAGGCATGCGATATTTTTGAGCAAAATCTGCTGCAAATTTTCTAAATAATAAATGAATATCTTCACCACGTTGCCTTAGTGGAGGAAGGAAAATTTCAATAGTACTTAACCTGTAATATAAATCTTCTCTAAACTTTCCTTTAGTTATCGCATCGTGCATATTAACATTGGTTGCGGCAACAATACGAACATTTGTTTTTTGTACTTGTGATGAACCAACTTTTATAAACTCTCCGTTTTCTAAAACACGTAATAAGCGTACTTGAGTGGTAAGCGGAAGTTCGCCAACTTCATCTAAGAAAATAGTACCTCCGTCTGCTACTTCAAAATAACCTTTACGTGCTTGCGTAGCTCCGGTAAATGCTCCTTTTTCATGACCAAATAATTCACTGTCAATTGTTCCTTCCGGAATAGCACCACAGTTTACAGCTATGTATTTTGCATGTTTTCTGTGTGAAAGTTGATGAATAATTCTTGGAATATTTTCTTTACCAACACCACTTTCTCCAACAACTAACACAGAAATATCAGTAGGGGCAACTCGTATCGCTTTTTCAATAGCTCTATTAAGTTGAACATCGTTACCAATTATTCCAAATCGTTGTTTTGTTGCTTGTAAACTTTCCATGCCAGTTACTTAAAAATTTAATTCTTTAATTAGATGTTTGAATTTTTCTAGTTTCTCGTTTGAAAAAAAAGTTTTTGGTAAAACAAAATTTTTAAAGTTATATTTAGGATAAATGACTATTTCTTTTTCCATTAGCAAAATTTAATTATTATCAGAATATCCAACGGCGGTACCTTTTAGAGTTGTAGAAGTACAATCTTCAATTTTTACATTAACAAACTCTCCCATTTTATAATTTTCTTTTGGAAATACCACTACCGTATTTTGTGTGTTACGCCCTTTCCATTCATTAGGGTTCTTTTTTGAAGTTCCTTCAATTAAAACTTCTTGAATTCTACCAACATGTTCTTTAGCTCTGTATAAACTATGTTCTTGTTGTAAATCAATTATTTCTTGAAGCCTACGTTTTTTTGTCTCTAAAGGTACATCATCTTCCATCTTTTTAGCAGCTAGGGTTCCGGGTCTTTCTGAGTAAGCAAACATAAAGCCAAAACTATATTTTACTTTACTCATTAAGTCAAGTGTATCTTGATGGTCTTCTTCAGTTTCACCACAGAAACCAGCTATAATATCCTGACTTAAATTCATTTCAGGAATTATTTTATAAATATTTTCAACTAGTTCTAAATATTCTTCTCGGGTATGTTGGCGATTCATAGCTTCCAACATTTTATTACTACCACTTTGAATAGGAAGGTGTATGTATTTACAAATATTTTTATGCTTAGCCATAATATGAATAACATCCAAAGTCATGTCTTGCGGATTAGAAGTTGAAAATCTAAAACGCATTTTTGGAAATTCGGTAGCACACATATCTAATAAATCAGCAAAGTTAACAGCAGTTGCTTTAGCCATTTCAGAAGCTTTGTCAAAATCTTTTTTTAATCCGCCTCCGTACCATAAATATGAATCTACGTTCTGACCTAATAAGGTAATTTCCTTATAATTTTTTTCTTGCATTGAACGAATCTCTTCAAGGATACTTTTTGGATCACGGCTACGTTCACGACCTCTGGTAAAAGGAACTACACAGAAAGTACACATATTATCACAACCACGAGTTATAGAAACAAAGGCCGATACACCATTAGAGTTTAAACGTACAGGAGATACATCTGCATAAGTTTCTTCTTTAGAAAGAATAACATTTACTGCATCTCTACCGGCTTCAACCTCTTCAATTAAATTAGGTAAGTCACGGTAAGCATCAGGACCAACTACTAAATCCACAATTTTTTCCTCTTCTAAAAATTTCGCTTTAAGACGTTCTGCCATACAACCTAAAACACCAACCTTCATTTTTGGGTTACGTTTTTTAGCATGATTGTATTTTTCAAGTCTGTTTCGAACTGTTTGTTCAGCTTTTTCGCGAATAGAACAAGTATTTACCAATACTAAATCGGCTTCTTCTATATTTCCGGTAGTGTTAAAACCTTGTTCTGAAAGAATTGACGCAACAATTTCGCTATCATTCATATTCATCTGGCAACCATAACTTTCAATAAAAAGTTTTTTTGTATTCTTTTCTTTTTGTTCAGTTAATAAAGGCTTACCTTGCTTTTTCTCGTCTATAACTTTCTCTACGTGCTCCATATAATTCTTAAAATCGTGATAAAAAATAGATTGCAAAGATACAACCAAAAAAGGTAATCTATGACAAGATGACAGAAATTAATTGTGTAAAATTTTATTTAAAAAAAGTAATTTTTCGTAATAAAAGGCCAAATAAAAAAAAAGTGTCTACTTTTGCAAACTGAAAATAACCATGATATCGTGGTGTGGTTTAGATAAGAGTTAGAAGTATGGCAAAGAATTTAGTTATAGTAGAGTCACCGGCTAAAGCGAAAACTATTGAGAAATTTTTAGGAAAAGATTTTCAGGTAGAATCAAGCTTTGGTCATATTGCAGATTTACCTTCAAAAGAATTGGGGATTGATGTAGAAGGTGATTTTAAACCCAAATATATTGTTTCTACCGATAAAAAATCGGTAGTAAAAAAACTAAAAGATTTAGCCAAAAAAGCAGATACAGTATGGTTAGCTTCCGATGAAGATCGTGAAGGAGAAGCAATTGCTTGGCATTTATTTGAGCAATTGAAATTAAAAGAAGCAAATACAAAACGTATTGTTTTTCATGAAATAACAAAGAATGCAATTTTAAAAGCAGTAGATAATCCAAGAAGAATTAATTACAATTTGGTAAATGCTCAACAAGCCCGAAGAGTATTAGACAGATTAGTAGGATATGAATTATCACCTGTTTTATGGAGAAAAGTAAAAGGAGGATTATCAGCAGGTAGAGTACAATCGGTAGCCGTTCGATTAATTGTTGAAAGAGAACGAGAAATTGAAGGGTTTACTCCGGAAGCTTCATATAGAGTTGATGCTGAATTTGTTAATTCTGAAAGTAAGAAGTTTAAAGCAAAACTAGGGAAGAATTTTTCAACCAAAAAAGAAGCAGAAGAGTTTTTAAATAGTTGTCTTGATGCAATATTTACGGTTACAGATCTACAAAAAAAACCGGCAAAAAAATCACCTGCGGCACCATTTACAACATCAACATTACAGCAGGAAGCTTCAAGAAAATTAGGATTTCCGGTTGCTAAAACTATGATGATGGCTCAGCGTTTATATGAAGCCGGATTTATAACGTATATGAGAACAGATAGTGTTAATTTATCTGACGATGCTAAAAAAGCTGCTCAAAAAGAAATTACAAGTTATTACGGAGCTGAATATAGCAAACCACGAAACTATTCAACAACTGCTAAAGGTGCACAGGAAGCTCACGAAGCTATCCGTCCTACAGATATGTCTTGTCATGAAATTTCTGTAGATTATGATCAGGATCGATTATATAGCTTAATATGGAAACGTACACTCGCTTCGCAAATGAGTGATGCAGAATTGGAGAGAACAGCTGTGAAAATAGATAATAACAAAAATGATAAAACGTTTTTGGCAAACGGAGAGGTAATTACTTTTGAAGGCTTTTTAAAAGTATATTTAGAGGGGACAGACAATGAAGATGAAGAGCAAGAAGGAATGTTGCCTATGATGGAAGTAAATGAAGTTCTTGAAAATGAAAGTATAATTGCTACAGAGCGTTATACACGACCAGCACCTAGGTATACAGAAGCGTCTTTAGTGAAACGTTTGGAAGAATTAGGTATTGGACGTCCGTCAACGTATGCGCCTACAATTTCTACAATCCAACGAAGAGAATATGTAGAAAAAGGAACGGTTGAAGGAAAAGATAGAAAATATACACAGTTAACTTTAGAAGGAGGGAGAATCTCTGAGAAAAAATTAACAGAAAAAGTAGGCTCTGATAAAGGAAAATTAGTGCCAACCGATATAGGAAATATTGTAAACGATTTTCTTGTAGAAAATTTTGAAACTGTTTTAGATTACGGATTTACAGCAAAAGTAGAAGATGAGTTTGATGAAATAGCATCAGGAAAAGAAGATTGGACTTCAATGATCAAAGATTTCTATAAAGGATTTCATGTACATGTAGAGGATGTTGCTGCGAATGCTGATAGAGCTAGTGGTCAAAGATTATTAGGAATAGATCCGGAATCAGGAAAAAATGTGTATGTTCGTTTAGGTCGTTTTGGTGCTATGGTACAAATAGGTGAAGCTACTGATGAAGAAAAACCTAAATTTGCAAGTCTTCAAGCAGATCAAACCATGAACACGATTACGTTTGAAGAAGCAATGGATTTGTTTAAATTACCTAAAACACTAGGTAATTATGAAGGAGAAGAATTAGTAGTTGCCAATGGGCGTTTTGGACCTTATGTAAAGTTTGGTAGTCAGTTCATATCACTTGATAAAGGAGAAAATCCTATGTCGGTTGATATGGAAAGAGCTATTGAGTTAATAGAAGAGAAAAGAAAAGCAGACGCTCCGATAGGTACCTATGAGGGAATGCCTGTTCAAAAAGGAGTAGGGCGTTTCGGACCTTTTATAAAATGGAATTCTATTTTTATCAACGTAAATAAAAAATACGATTTTGATAACTTAACACAAGCAGATTTAGTTGAGCTTATTGAAGATAAAAAGAAGAAAGAAAGAGAAAAGCTGATTCATAATTTTGAGGAAGTAGGAATTCGAGTAGAAAAAGCCCGTTGGGGACGATATAATGTTATAAAAGGGAAGGTAAAAGTAGAACTTCCTAAAACAGTAGAGATCGAAAAACTTACTCAGGAAGAAGCTGTTAAGATGATTGAGGCTAAGAGTCCCAAAAAAAAGACAAGTAAAAAAAAGTAATAAAGTATTTTTAGGAAGAGATAGTTTTTTTAGTATATTGCAATACCTTTTAATCCCCTTAAATAGATGATTGTCGATTTCTTTTCACCGGTAAATAATTCGGTAGTTGCGCACATTTTGTCGCAGCCATCTATGGTATTGGGTAAAACTGTAAGACTTCATACAGAAAAAGAGGGATTTCCCGATTTAACAGGAATAAAAATAGCTATTTTAGGAGTTGCCGAAGGCAGAGGTGCTGAATTGTATAACTGCTATGAAGGACTCTATTATGTTAGGAAAGAATTATATCAGTTATTTGCTGGTAATTGGCATGCTGAAATAGCAGATTTAGGAAATATTGAGCAAGGGAATACAATTGAGGATACTTATTTTGCCGTTGCCACAACCGTTTCTTCACTTTTAAAAGAAAATATCATACCGATAATTATTGGAGGAAGTCAAGACATAACATATGCTAACTATAGAGCTTATGATATACTTGAACAAACCGTAAACCTTGTTTCGGTAGATAGTAGATTTGATATAGGAACTTCTGAAGAAGATATGTTGTCCAGATCTTTTCTGAGCAAAGTAATTATGGAAGAACCTAACAACCTGTTTAATTATAGTAATATAGGATACCAAACCTATTTTAATTCACAAGAAGAGATTCTCTTATTAGATAAATTATATTTTGATGCTTACAGATTAGGGGAAGTTAAAGACATTACCTTGGTTGAACCTATATTAAGAGATGCAGATATAGTAAGCTTTGATATTGGATGTATACGGCAAAGTGAAGCACCTGCAAATAGCAATGCTTCGCCTAACGGATTTTATGGGGAAGATGCTTGTGCAATAGCAAGATATGCCGGAATAAGTGACAAAGTAACCTCTTTTGGTGTCTATGAGTATAACGGAGCTTTAGATATACATAATCAAACAGCTAAACTTATAGCACAAATTATTTGGTATTTTGTAGAAGGAGTAAATCATAGAGCTTATGATTATCCCTATGCAACTAAAGAGAGTTATGAGAAATATACTGTAGTTTTAGATGACGACGACCCTTTGAATTTTTATAAAAGTGATAAAAGTGGACGTTGGTGGATGGAAATAAATTTAATATCGAATAATAAACACAAAAGACATGCGTTAATACCATGTAGCTATCGAGATTACGAAGAAGCTTTAAAACTAAAAATCCCAAAAAGGTGGTTTAAAGCGTTGCAAAAGCTTGCCTAAAAGAGAGTTAACTTTTAAAAGCTTATTTTTTGTAACTCGTAATTGTTTTTTAATAAAAAAAATAATAGGTTTACGCCTCTTTTTATAAGAAAAGAATAAAGTATGAAGAAAATAGCAGTATTTGCATTATTAGTGTCTATCGTATACGCCTGTGGTGGTTCTAGTGGCGATAGAGGAGAGTTGGTGGGAGTGACATCAAAAAGAAAATGGTTTGCTGAAAAACCATACGGGATGGCTAAAATACCAGGAGGTTCTTTTACTATGGGTAAACAAGATGAAGACCCATTAGGAGCAATGAATGCACCAACAAAAACTGTTACAGTACAGCCATTTTATATGGATGAGTCTGAAATAACCAATAGTGAATATAAGCAGTTTGTGTTTTGGGTACGAGATTCTATTACCAGAACAAAATTAGCATACCAAGCTGAGCTTGCTTCAAGTGGTGATCAAACAGATAGTAAACCTACCGGAATACAACTTTATGCCTTTGCTTCAAAAGATACAGTTAATGAAACACCATATGAAAAATATATGCGTGAGAATTACTATGAAGTTGGAGCAGGATTAGATTCTTTAAAACCATTAAACTGGAGAGAAGAAATTATATGGGACCAACAAGAGTTTCCGGATGCTGATTATGTTGAAGTAATGGATTCTTTATACATTAAAAAAGATGAGGCTCTTAACGGGATACGAACTTTTAATACAAAATTATTAAACTACAGATATTATTGGTTTGATAATGAAAATGCTGCAAGATTTGGAAAAGACAGAAAAGAGTTTATGAAAAATGAAGTAATTAATGTATATCCAGATACTACGGTATGGATTAAAGACTTTAATTACTCATACAATGATCCAATGCATCAAGAATATTTTGCTCACAAAGCTTATGAAAATTATCCTGTAGTAGGGGTTAACTGGAACCAAGCTAAAGCTTTTTGTCATTGGAGAACTAAAAATAAAAACAGCTATCAACGTTCTAAGAAAAAATTAGGATTAGTTCCGGCTTTCAGATTACCAACTGAAGCAGAATGGGAATATGCAGCAAGAGGAGGTCTTAATTTTGCAAAGTATCCATGGGGAGGTCCAAGTACTACAAGTGATAGAGGATGTTTCTTAGCAAACTTTAAACCGGTTCGTGGAGATTACGCTGCTGATGGTGCTTTATATACTGTAGAAGCTGTATCTTACAATCCAAATGAATATGGATTATACAACATGGCTGGAAATGTAGCTGAGTGGACTAACACAGCGTACAATCAAATGTCTTACTATATGGGGTCTACAATGAACCCTAACGTAGAAAACAGAGAAAATAGAAGAAAAATAATCAGAGGTGGATCATGGAAAGATGTAGCTTATTTCTTAGAAGTAAGTTCAAGAGATTGGGAGTATGCAGATACTGCCAGAAGTTACATCGGATTTAGAACGGTACAAGATTATTTAGGCACAAATAAAAGCCAGTAAATAGAACCCAAAACAAATAAATAAATAATAATCAAATTAATTTCCCTTAAAAAGTAAAAATTATGGCACAATCAAAATCAACTAAGAAATTATTTAACATGGCCTATGGTTTAGGTGCAGCTATCGTTATTGTTGGAGCTTTATTTAAAATTATGCACTTTAAATTTGGTTTTATTACCGGTGGTCTTATGTTAACAATTGGTATGGCAGTTGAGGCTTTAGTATTCGCTCTTTCGGCTTTTGAACCGGTAGAAGAGGATTTAGATTGGACTAAAGTTTATCCTGAATTAGCCGGAGGAAGCTCTTCTTTAAATAGCAAGAAAAAAGAAGCATCTCCGGAAGAAGCACAAAGCATGTTATCTCAAAAATTAGATAACATTTTAAAAGAAGCTAAATTAGACGCAAATTTAATCTCTAGTTTAGGTGATAGTATTAAAAATTTCCAAGGAGCAGCAGAAGGATTAACATCTACATCTGCAACTATTTCATCAACTAATCAATACAATGAGCAAATGTCTATGGCAGCTGCTAAGTTAGAGTCATTAAATGGTTTATATTCAACTCAGGTTGAAAATGCTTCTAAACAAGCTGAGTTAAACTCTGCTTTAGTTGAAAATTCTCAACGTTTACAAGAACAAATGGAATCGTTAGCTACAAACTTATCTTCATTAAATGGAGTATATGGTGGTATGTTATCTGCAATGTCGTCTAATAGATAATTAGATCTTTTTAAATCTAATTATTAACTTTAAAGAATTTATATAATATGGCAGGAGGAAAACTATCACCAAGGCAGAAGATGATTAACCTTATGTATCTGGTATTCTTAGCAATGCTAGCAATGCAGATGGATAAAAAAGTTTTATCATCGTTCGGTTTCATGAAAGAAAAAATAGAAGACGCAAATACAATTGCAAGTTCTAATAACACAAAATCTCTACAAGGTTTAGCTACAAAAGCTAGTGAACAACCGGATAAGTTTGGAGATTTAAATGAAAAAGCTAAAAAAGTTAGTGAATTATCAAATGACTTTTTTGGATACTTATCATCTTTAAAAGAAAAAATGTCTGCAGACATTAAAGAAGAGGATAAAACTAATTACGAAGCACAAAAAAGTCCGGATAAAGTAGATGAATTATTATTTCAGGGAGATAAATTTACTGAAGAAGGAGATAAATTTGTAGCTGAGATTAATAACTATAACGCTAAGTTAAAAGAGGTCTTAGGAAACAAAGCATCAGCTGAGATACTAAGAAATATAGAAAAAAGATTCAATACGAATCCTGATAAATCCGCTGAAGGACAAGATATCGCTTGGTTAAGAAGTAGATATGAAGGAATGCCTTTAATTACTTCTATCGCTAACGTTAGTCAAATTCAGAGTGATATTAAAACTACAGAGACTGAAATTTATTCAGCATTAGTTGGAGGTCAGTTAGAAAGTGAAGTTTCTATGAGTAACTATAATGGTATTGTTGCTTTAGACAAAAATGCATTTTATCCAGGTGAAAAAGTAACAGGATCGGTAGTTTTAGGTAGATATGACCCTACGTTAAAACCAACAAGAGTTGAGTTTAATGATGAAAAAGACTATAAGAACTTTAAAGATGGTAGAGTAATTGTTGACATGCCTGCGGGTTCTGTTGGAGACAAAAAGATAAAAGGAACAATTTTCTTTACTGAAAATGGCGAAGAAGTTCCTGTACCTTTTGAAAGTTCTTATTCAGTAATACCAAAACCAAATGAAGCTGTAATATCAGCTGATAAAATGAATGTGGTATACCGTGGATTATCTAACCCGTTAACAATATCAATACCAGGTATCCCAGGAAATAAAGTAAACGCTAGTGCTCCTGGATTAAAAAGAGTTAATGGAGATAGTTACGTAATGAGCCCTCAAGGTGGTAACGAAGTAACCATTAGAGTAAGTGGTACATTGCCTGACGGTAAAGGAGTTAGCTCAAATAAAAAGTTCAGAATAAAAGATATACCACCAGCAGTAGGTATGGTAAGAAATCAATATGGTACGGTAAAAATGCCTAAATCAAGTGTTGAAAAAGTAGTTGTTGATGCCGGGTTACCTGATTTCTTATTCGATTTAAAACTTAATGTATCTAGTTTTAAAATACAAATTCCTGGTCAACTTACAATACCGGTAACAGGAACACGTTTAAATGCTAGAGCAAAACAAGCTTTACAAAAAGCAAGAAGAAACGATATAATCACTATTTTTGATATCGAGGCTTCGGTTTCAGGATCAAATTATAAGGTTAAAAAGGTATTGCCTGTAAGTATTGAAGTTACAAATTAATAAGTAAAATTATAGAAGTATGAATTGGAAGCGTTTTTATATGGTTGCATTAACACTTGTAGCAACAAGTTATGCAAGTGCCCAAGCAAACCTTTTAAATGCTAAAAAGGTAAGCGAAATTGGATTTAAGTCTGAAGCTCAAATAGCTTCTGAGGATGAAAAACCATTACCATACGGTCATATTAGTGATCGAGATGTGTTATGGTCTAAGGTAGTTTGGGAGTATGTAGATTTAAACCAAAAGATTAATTTACCTTACTACTATCCAATTGATACAGTAAGTGCAGGAAATAACAGACGATCTTTATACGATTCTTTATTAAAAGGAATCAGAGATGGTGAAATAAATGAGGTTTATAATGATTCATATTTTACCACTAAGATAGGTATGGAACAGATAAAACAAGCCACTGAAAACTCTAGAGATGATGGTTATGGTAATATCGATGTTTATACTATAAAATCTGATTTTATTAAAGGATTTATGTTAAAAGGTATATGGTATTTTGATAAACGTCAAGGAGAGTTAAAATATCGTTTATTAGGAATTGCACCAATGGGACCGGATGTTCAAGTATTAGGTGTTGATGAAATTGAAAACAAAGATGATGTATTTCCTTTATTCTGGGTGTTTTATCCGGATGCAAGAGAAACCTTACATAAATCAAAAGTTTTCAATCCGTTAAACTCTGCTAGACCTATATCGTACGATAACTTATTGAATGCTCGTAGATTCAATTCTGTTGTTCAAAAAGAAGAAAACCTTTATGGTGACAGAACGATTAAAGATTACGTTAGAGGAAATTCTTTATTCCAACTTTTAGAAGCGAATAGAATAAAAGAAGGAATTAGAGATAGAGAAATGGATATGTGGAATTATTAATTTCTGAATATTTCATTTCTATACAATCTAAAGAAGCGTTTACATATTGTAAACGCTTCTTTTTTGTATATAGGTTAGAGCTTTATCATTACCTTTGTTTTATGAAAAAAGAGGTCGATTATATCATTGTAGGTCTAGGGTTAGCAGGCATTGCCTTCACAGAAAAATTAATTGAAAACCAAAAAACATTTGTGGTTTTTGAAGATGATTCACAAACATCATCTAATGTTGCCGGAGGAATGTATAATCCTGTTATTTTAAAACGATTTACACCCGCTTGGAATGGACACGAACAATTAGAATATGCACTACCTAAGTATAAAAAATTAGAAGAAAAGTTAGGCGTTAAATTTGATTCAAAATTTAATACGAAAAAAGTGTTTTCTTCTATAAAAGACCAAAATAATTGGTTTGTAGCCTTAGATAAACCCAATTTATCTAATTATATGCAAACTGAAATTGAAAAAGGACAAATTGAAGGGGTAAATGGAGATTACGGATTTGGTGTTTTAAACGGAACAGGAAGAGTTAATACTGAGTTGTTAATCGAAAATTATAAAAGTTATTTAAAAGAAAAGAATAGTTTATTAGAAGAAAAGTTTTCTTACGAAGAATTAACTATCAGTGAAGAACTTATGTATAAAGATATAAAAGCTTCCAAAATAGTTTTTTGTGAGGGATACGGACTAAAAGAAAACCCGTTTTTTAATTACTTACCTCTAAACGGAACCAAAGGAGAAATACTCACAATACACGCTCCGGAATTAAAAATAGACTTCTTATTAAAGTCAACTGTTTTTGTTTTACCTATGGGAAATGATTACTATAAAGTTGGTGCTACATTTAACTGGACAGATAAAACTTCTATTCCAACAGAAGAAGGAAAAAACGAATTAAAAGAAAAACTAGATAAAGTAATTTCTGTACCTTATACGATAGTAGACCAATCAGCTGGTATAAGACCTACGGTTAAGGATAGAAGACCACTGGTAGGAAAACATCCACAATATGAAAAATTAGCTGTTTTAAACGGATTAGGAACTCGTGGGGTAATGATAGCTCCAACAGTTGCAAACAGCTTATTTAACTACCTCGAAAAAGGAATAGAATTAGATTCTGAAATAGATATCAAAAGATTTAGTTAATCTTTTTCAGTTTGTAACTCTTTAGCTTTTTTATTATAAGAAACAAAAAAGTTGATCCAAATAATTCTTGATAAACGCAAGCTGATAGGTGTTAATAATAATGAAATAACTATAACAGTAATAAAGCTGTGTAAAATTGAAAATCCTAAAAATACTTTCGAAATAATAAAAACAGCTACAAAAAGAGCTACGGCAATAGCATAATTAACATACATGGCACCAAAATAAAAAGAAGGCTCCATCATATATTTTAAGTTACACTTTGGACAATGATCGTGTAACGTAGTTATCTTTTTAGGATTTAATGAAATTTTATATTTAAAAAAGTCACCTTCATGGCAACGTGGGCATTTATTTCTAAAAATACTATATAATTTATGGCCTTTTCCAAACATATCTTAAAGGTAAGGGGTTAAATAACTATTTCGTTTTTGTAAGTTTGTGCAAATTTCAACAATAACAAGAAAATGTCTTGTAACAACGGTTACAAAATTACATTAATTAGTTAATAAAGTATGCTAAACGTACATAATTTAACGGTTTCTTTTATGGGAACCGATTTGTTTTCCGGAGTAACCTTTAAGTTAAATAAAGGAGATAGAGTTGGTTTAATAGGGAAAAATGGTGCCGGAAAATCAACATTATTAAAAGTATTGGCAAAAGACCTGGAAAGTAGTGGAGGAACCATAGCTTTTGATAAAGAAGTACGTATAGGTTTTTTGAGGCAGGATATTGATTTTGTTCATGGAAGAACTATTTTAGAAGAAGCCTATCAAGCTTTTACCGAAATAAAAGAACTGGAAGGTGAGATTAGTACTATAAATAATCAATTAGTTGAGAGAACAGATTATGAAAGTGATAGTTACAATCAATTGATTATTGATTTAAACGAAAAAAATGAACGTTACGAACTGTTAGGAGGGTATAATTATCAAGGAGAAACAGAAAAAATATTACAAGGATTAGGATTTCAACGAAGTGATTTTGATAAACTGACTGATACTTTTTCAGGAGGTTGGAGAATGCGTATTGAACTGGCAAAGTTACTATTACAAAATAATGATATTTTACTGTTAGATGAGCCTACGAACCATTTAGATATAGAGTCAATCATTTGGTTAGAAAACTTTTTAAAAAACTATCCCGGAGCTATTGTGTTGGTATCTCATGATAAAATGTTTTTAGACAATGTTACCAATAGAACTATTGAAATATCTCTAGGACAAATTTATGATTATAAAAAGCCGTACTCAGAATTTTTAGAATTACGAGCAGAAATCAAAGAAAAACAATTACAAGCTCAAAAAAATCAAGAAAAAGAAATAGAACATACTCAAAAATTAATTGAGAAATTTAGAGCAAAGGCCAATAAAGCTTCAATGGCTCAATCGCTTATAAAAAAGCTAGATAAAGTAGAAAGAATTGAGGTAGATCAGGATGATAATGCAGTAATGAATGTTCGATTTGAAGTGTCAAAAGAGCCCGGAAAAATTGTTGTAGAAGCCGCGCAATTATCAAAAAGCTACGGAGAAAAAAAGGTATTAGAAAATGTAAGTCTATTAATAGAACGAAATAGTAAAATAGCCTTTGTAGGACAAAATGGTCAGGGTAAATCTACGCTAGCCAAAATGATGGTTGGTGAAATACCTTTTGAAGGAAGTTTAAAACTAGGACATAATGTAGAAGTAGGCTATTTTGCGCAAAATCAATCTGAATATCTTCCACCGGAAAAAACAGTACTTGAAATTATGGAAGATGCTGCTAATGAAACCAACAGAACTAAGGTGAGAGATATGTTAGGCGCCTTTTTATTTGGAGGTGAAACTGTTGATAAAAAAGCTAAAGTACTTTCAGGAGGAGAACGAAACCGTTTAGCTTTGTGTAAATTATTGTTATCTCCATTTAACGTACTTATAATGGATGAGCCTACAAACCATTTAGATATAGCATCTAAAAATGTATTGAAAAAAGCACTACAAAGTTTTAATGGTACGTTGATTTTAGTTTCTCACGACCGTGATTTTCTTCAAGGATTAACAACAACTGTTTATGGTTTTAAAGACAAAGAGATAAAAGAATATTTAGGTGATATTGATTATTTCTTAGAACAACATCAAATGGAAAGTTTACGTGATGCAGAAAAGAGAACAGAAATAAAAGAAGAAAAAAGTACCTCAAAAAAAGAAGCTTATAAACTATCAAAAGAACAAGAAAAAGAACTTAAAAAGTTGAAGAATAGAGTAAGCAAAGTAGAAAATCAAATTCAAGATTTAGAAGCTGAGATTGAACAAATAGATTTAGAGTTAGCTCAAAATTATGAGGAGGTTTCATCAAAACCTAATTTCTTTGAAAATTATAAAGCAAAGAAAGCAACTTTAGATACTTTAATGGAAGAGTGGGAATTATTGGAAGAGCAAGTGTCTAACTTTAGTTAAGCGTTGTATGTTTAATTCTGAAATTCTTATTAAAAATCAACAAATTTATCTTTCCATATTAAAAGAGAAAAAAGTTGAGCTTTTTATAAAAAGAGAAGATGAAATTCATCCGTTTGTTTCCGGTAATAAATTCAGAAAACTAAAGTATAATATAAAAAAAGCTCAAGAACAAAAGTTAGCTACATTACTCACTTTTGGCGGAGCATACTCAAATCATATTGCCGCTACAGCATTTGCCACTAAAATATCCGGTTTAAAAAGTATAGGAATTATTAGGGGAGATGAATTAGCAAATGATATACATAGAACGTTAAAACAAAATTCAACCTTAAAAAACGCTGTTGAAAATGGCATGGAACTTAAATTTGTTTCAAGAGAAACGTATAGAAAAAAAAGTTCTGAACGGTTTATTGAAATACTAAAGCAAGAATATGGCGAGGTGTATATAGTTCCAGAAGGAGGAACTAATGAACTGGCGGTAAAGGGATGTGAAGAGATTTTAACTTCTGAAGATGAAAAATTCAATTATATTTGTTGTGCAGTAGGCACAGGAGGAACTATTTCCGGTTTAATAAATTCAGCCAAAGAACATCAAAAAATTATAGGATTTCCGGCGTTAAAAGGTGATTTTTTAAAAGAAGAAATTTGTAAGTATTCAAAAAGAAATAATCATTGGGATTTGGAGTTAAACTATCATTTTGGTGGTTATGGAAAATTTGATAGAGAGCTGGTAACATTTATAAACCAATTTAAAGAAAAAACGGGTATTCCGTTAGATCCGATTTATACAGGTAAGATGTTGTATGGAATTTTGGATAAGGTGGCCAAAAATGACTTTCCTCCTTACAGTAAGATTTTAGCTATACATACCGGTGGATTGCAGGGAATTGAAGGGGCTAATGAGAGATTAAGAAAAAAAGATGAAGAAATAATTAAATAACATTTTAATTAAAAATGAAGTTTAGAGCAGCATTTGTAATAATAGTAGGATTGTTTTTTTTAACCAGTTGTGGTTCAAAAAAGAGGGTTGTAACTTCTCATAAAAAAAGAATTGTTGTAGAGCATAAAGAAGAAATACCGGAAATACCGGAGTTGGAACAAATAAAAAGAACACATCCTACAACAACAAACAATACACTTGGGTATATAGAAAAATTCGCTCCTATTGCCGTAAAAAAAATGCATGAATATAACATTCCGGCAAGTATAACTCTAGCTCAGGGAATATTAGAGTCCGGAAGTGGAAGAAGTCCGTTAGCTATTCGATCTAATAATCATTTTGGAATAAAATGTCATAAAGGATGGGAAGGAAAAAGCGTAACTCATGATGATGACGAAAAAGGGGAGTGTTTTAGAAAATATAAATACCCGGAAACTTCGTATGAAGATCATTCTCAGTTTTTATTAACTCGTAAACGATATGCAGGACTATTCAGGCTAAGACATACAGATTATAAAGGTTGGGCATATGGTTTAAAGCGAGCAGGGTATGCAACTGATAAAAGATATCCTCAAAAGTTAATTGGGCTTATTCATAAGTACAATTTAATGGATTATGATAAAATAAAACCTGTTAAAGATACAACAAAATACACTCCGGTAAAATCTGTAGGAAATTATTATGAAGTTAAAAAAGGAGATACTTTATATTCAATTGCAAGAAGACATAATACTACCGTCAAACAGTTAAAAGAAATAAATGGTTTAAAGAATAATGAAATTAATATAGGACAACATTTATTAGTTCAATAAAAAAAAGCGAAGTAGTGCACTTCGCTTTTTAAATAACCAACCAAATGCTACCTACCATGAGTAGTTTTTCTTTTTAGCTTGTTTTTTTATAGCATTTAAAATAACGCTTTCAAGCTCGTTACTTTTTGCATTTTCTTTTTGCTTTTGAGTAACATAAATGGTTCTTTTCTTATTCAATTCCTGAATTTTTTGTTGAATAGCTTTACGTTCCTTACTTTTTTCTTCAACGTATTTTTCAATTTCTTCGGTTGATTTATCTTGTAATACACTAGGCAATTGTTTTTTCTTTAAGTCTTTATAAGAAAAACTTTTTTCTTTAGACGCATCAACTAAATCCCATGAGGCATTAGAATATAATTTAGAACTTTTGGTTACGGCTCTTTTTACAGCAACAACCTCATCGAGTTCTTGAGCATTAGTATCCTGAACAGCTTGTTTTTCATATTTTGAAGCACCAAGAGCTCCATAGTATAAATATGTTTTATTTAATTTTTTGTTTAAAATAATAATGTCATTGTCATAAGGAGTAACAATATGAACAATGTTCTTATTATGATTAATTGTCATATAGTCACCACCACCTAAATGAGCTCCTTCTTGCCAACTACCTGAAATTCCTTGGTTATATGCTCCGCAAAAAATAGTATTAATCGTAATGTCTTTCTCTTTAGCATCGGCAATAGCATCTTTAAAGTGAACTTTTCCCTGTGTAAAAGGCTCATTACCTGCAATAAAAATTAATTTTAAATCCTCTTTACTATTTCCCCATTGTAATTCATTAATTGAATGCTGAATAACCTGCCCGCAGTATTCACTACCACCATTAGTAGTTAAAGAAAATAAACGCTCAGAAATTTCATCTAAATCACTTGTAAACTCTACTACCTGTCGTATAAAACCTTTTTCAGAAGCTAAAGAATCATTTCCATATTCATATAAAGCAATTTGAAGATTAGGATTATCTCCTTTGCATTTAGCATAAGAAAGTTCATTAACAATTTCCCATAATTGAGCTTTTGCTTGGTTAATTAAACCATCCATACTATTACTAGTATCTAATAGTAAAGCAACTTTAATGGTTTGCTTTTTGGTGATTGTTTTAGGAGATTCATTGTTAGCAAAACCAACATGCATCACAGCTAAAAAAATAAAGGTAAGTACATTAAAAAAATAGGTTCTCATGGCTTTTGTTTTTTAAATTAATAACTAAAGGTTTGGAGTTGAGTTATTTTACAAGGTAAAACTAGGAGCAACTTTTTTAGAAAAAAAATAAGAATGAGTAAAAACTACTTTTTAGTGAGTAATAGCGTTTTTTGATTGAGTAATACCGTATAAAATAACAGGGAAAATAGAGTAATGATTTAAACTCGATTTTTTTAATTGATTTTTTGATAATAAGTTTACAAAAAAATGTAAACCCATAACTAATGTGGCGCAAAATAAGTATTGTATTTTTCTTTTTGATAACCCAGCTAGTATTAGCGCAAAATAGAGGGCCAACAGAGAGATATTTTTCAGTAAAAATAAAAATAATTGATAAAGCAAGTAGAAAAGCCATTACAGATGCCTATATAACTGTAAACGGAGTTTATCAGAATCGATATTCAAGAAATGAAGAATATACAGTAACAGTAAAAGTTAATGATGAATTGATGGTGAGTCATCCTAATTTTGAAACAGTATATTATACCATAAAAGGGGGAGATGAAATACGTATTGAAGTTGAAGAAAATAAGCGGGATAAGAAAAGTAAGTCGTTAAATAAATTGAACTTTTCTATTAGTAAAAGGAAAAATAACTATACACAGTATTTAGACTCAGCTAAATTTTATGAGAAAAAAGATATTGATAAAAGTTTATCGTTTGTAGAAAAAGCATTAAAAGAAAATATAAACAGGTACCAAAAAGCAGACGTGCTAAAAACATTAGCTACCATTTATTTTTATTGGCAACAATATGATTTAGCCATAGAAAATTACGAAGCGTCTTTAAAAGAAGTAGATGATGTTTCATTGCGTTTACAATTAGCAAAAACACAGTTTTTATATAAAAAGTATCAAGCTAGTGAACTATCGTATTTACAGTCTTTAAAAGGAAAATTAACAGCTTATGAAACAATGTCTCTTTATGAAGGGTTAGGAGATGTGTATACGGCAATGAATCAGTTTTCAAAAGCACAGTTAAATTATAAATCCGCATTAACAATTGCTCAAAATAATTCGTATAGATCTAAAATTACAGATTTAAATTCAAAACTGGCAGAAGTATATGCAAAGTCAGGAGATATAAAGAAAGCAGATTCCTTATTTAAAAATTCATTAGAGTTAGCTACTAAAGAAAATGTAAAACGTTCTTTAATGGAAGAGGAAAAAGTAGCTGATTTTTTAAACTCAGCACGCAGGTATGATGAAGAGATTGAATTGAGAAAAGAAAGCTTAAAAAAAGCAGAAAAAAATACTGTAGAAGCAGATGATAAAGAATCATTAGTAGATTCTATTACTTCACAAAAAATTAGTTATAAAATAGGAAATGCGTATTTACAAAAAGAAGATTATAATCAGGCCATTCCTTATTTAGAAAAAAGTATTAATGAGGCCGATAAAAATGAAGACCTTATTGTTCAGAAAGATGCTACCAGAAAGCTTTCAGAAGTATATGAAACAGTAGGAGATTATACCAAAGCGTTAAAAAGTTACCAAGAATATGTACAGTTGGTTGACTCTTTATATGTAAAAAAAGAACAAGAAATACAACAAGTAAAAAGGTTTAGTAAACGAATATCAGACAATCAAAATAGAATAGCCAGTTTAGAAAAAGATAAAGAACTGGCACATAGTAAAATTGATTTGGCTTATAAAGATCAACAATTAATTCAGGAAAATAATAAAAAGCAACTAATTGTGATTTATTCATTATTAGCTGGCTTGGTGCTTTTTTCATTGTTGGTGTATTTTATGTATAGAAATATCCGTCAACAAAAGTTAGCTAATAATTTATTAGCATTAAAATCAATGCGCTCACAGATGAATCCGCATTTTATATTTAACGCATTAAATTCAGTAAACAGTTTTATTGCCGTAAACGATGAGCGAAGTGCCAATCGATATTTATCTGAATTTTCAGTATTAATGCGCTCAGTGCTTGAAAACTCAGATGAAGATTTTATACCCTTATCAAAAGAAGTAGAATTGTTGCAATTGTATGTGCGTTTAGAACATAATCGTTTTCAAGATAAGTTTGATTATGAAATAAAAGTAGATGAAAAAATTTTATTAGATGCCTATGTAATTCCTCCAATGTTATTACAGCCGTATATAGAAAATGCTATTTGGCACGGATTACGATATAGAAAAGAAAAAGGCCTTTTACTTATATCAATGGAACAACAAGAAGAAGAGATTGTTAAAATAACTATTGAAGATAACGGAATAGGCAGAAAAAAATCTATGGAAATGAAAACAAAAAATCAATTAAAACAAAAATCAAAAGGAATGAGTACCATTAAGAATAGAATTGCTATTCTTAATGATATGTACCAAGATAAAATTGCGGTACAGGTATCTAATGCCTTTGAAGATGAATCAGGAACTAAAGTAGAACTATTTTTAAAAAAGATCAGACTATGAATATAAAAGCTATTATTATTGAAGATGAAGCCATAAGTAGAGACATCTTAAGAAATTATATAAAAAAATATTGTCCTAATGTAGAGGTCTTAGGCGAGGCAGGAAATATTGAAGAAGGATACATGTTAATTCAAAATCACCAACCGGATTTAGTGTTTTTAGATGTAGAGATGCCTTATGGTAATGCCTTTGATTTGTTAGAAAAAATTGACGATAGAACTTTCGAAACTATCTTTGTAACCGCCTATGATCATTATGCAATAGAAGCCTTAAATAACCAAGCATCTTATTATTTATTAAAACCTATTTCTATAGATGATTTGATTAAAGCGGTTAACCATGTTACTCAAATTAAGGAAAAAGAAATGCAGTTAGAAAATGCGGTTTTGAGTCCTAAAGAAATAAAAACAGGAAAAATAACAATTCCGATGCAAGATGGTTTTGAAGTGATTGAAGTAAGCGATATTTTATACTGCAAAGCAGATGATAATTATACAGAAATCTATTTTGTTAATACTAAAAAATTAGTTAGTAAAACCTTAAAATACTTTGAAGAAATTTTAAAGGATTATTCTTTTGCCAGAGTTCATAAATCATACTTGGTAAATGTAAATGCGGTTACACGATATAAAAAAGGTAAAGGAGGAAGTATAGTGTTGAGCAACGGAAAAGAACTCATGGTGTCCTCAACTAAAAAAGCTAATTTATTGTCATATTTTAAATAACTTTATACCCGAAATAACCAAAAGCTTAGAGCTAATAGCCTAAAAAAATAATCAATGAAAGTAATAAAACCTGTAAACGGAAAATATCCGCAAATACCGGAAGATTGTTATATAGCTGATAACGCAACTATTGTAGGAGATGTTCAAATGGGACAGGAATGTAGTGTGTGGTTTAATGCGGTAATTAGAGGAGATGTACATTATATAAAAATGGGTAATAAGGTAAATGTACAAGATGGAGCAGTGATTCATGCAACGTATCAAAAATCTCCAACAACCATAGGAAATAATGTGTCAATAGGGCATAATGCTATTGTACATGGATGCACGATTCATGATAATGTGTTAGTAGGTATGGGTAGTATTATTATGGACGACTGTATTGTAGAATCTAATACAATTATTGCAGCCGGAGCTGTAGTTACAAAAAACACACATGTTGAAAGCGGAAGTATATATGCAGGTGTTCCTGCCAAAAAAGTAAAAGACATTTCTGAAGAATTAATTTCAGGAGAAATCGATAGAATAGCAAATAATTACGTAACCTATTCAAGTTGGTTTAAAGAATAAAGAAAGGACTGATAGCAGTCCTTTTTTTATGACGTCTTATTTTTCAAGTATGTTTAGCTTTTCAAGAAAACATTTAAAATAATACGAATGTTGGTGTATTAAACTTCGCTTAGAAAACTAAGGTTAATAGGAATAAAAATAATACAATCATAACTTTTCTGTTTTTCCATTATGGGTAGCTCTATAATATGCATTGTTTTTAATAAGTAACCCTTCTGATTTTTTAAGAGGCCAGTTGGTTTCATAATCTTTCGGATGTTTAATATCAATAGCATATAGCTTCCCGTTAAATAATTTTTTCACCTTTCGCTGTAGCGTATGCCCTACAATAATAGAGTTTGCATTGAATTTTTTTAAGCAAGATTCAATTTGCTCCTCTGATACATTATCTTTAAAATATCCTCTATACCAAGCAAGTCCGGTACGAGTTGATGTTAAAAATTGAGTCAAAGATTTTTGTTTTTTAGGATAAAAAGTAAGTGCGTAGTTTTTTCGTACAATAGTATTGATAGAATCTAAATCTATAGCATAGGAAGTAATGTCAGGATGAATTCCGCCATGAACAAACAAATTTCCGTTAATACGCTCAATAACATTTTTACTAGAAAGCCATTTTCCTAAGAAAGATTTTTTATTAAAAAGCTCAAATTGTTGTTTTTCTAAAATAGCTGAAACAGCTTTGTATTTAAGAGAAGAAGAGAGATAATCACCCTGAAGATTTTTAATTTCATGATTTCCTATAATAAAATGAACCATTCCGCCATTTTTAGCAGCTTCTTGCTCTAATTTATAAATAAACCAAAGTACTTGAGTTGTAGAAGCTCCTCTATCAACAAAATCGCCAACCAGTACTAAATGGCCTTTTCCAAATGTCCATTGCAAATTGCTGTCAATAACCTGGTTTTTGATTAAAAAATCTCTAAATGATTTATATCCACTCTCAATATCAGAAATAGCTATTATAGGATAATCGTCATCATAAATACTTTTAGGAGTATTAAATGCAGTCTTCAAGTTAAAATTAAAATAAGTAGAATCAAGCGGGAAAAATGAAGAAATAGTTAGTTCATTTTTAGAACTATATTTTTTACAATCGACCTCAAATCCATCATCTTTATTTCCTTTTAGATAGTTAACACTTAATACACTATCATTTTCAAAAAAAATATAAGGTCCTTCATTGTGTAAGTTTTTTGCAACTTCATTTGTGCCTAGGTTTACACTACCATTCATAGATAGTAATATGATCAGACCTGTAATTAATAAAAAAAATAAGGTTCCGAAGATGTTTTTTAAGTAAGTAAAAATTCTGTTTTTCATTTGAGTTGAGTTTATAATTTGTTAGTTAATTAAGGGTTTACTATCATCGGTATAGATAAACTGAGTTTTCATGTATTGAATTTGTAATTGTCATGACAAACCTATTTTAAGAGAGAAGAATGCGAAAAATAATGTGATGATATACCTTAAAATTGATTAAAAAAGCGTTGAATAGCCTATGTATGCTGTTTACAACCTGAAAACTGTTGTACAGCACAGTTCAGAGTTAGTTTAACACATAATGTATAGATAAACTGAAATAGAATGTATTTTTGGAGTATGACACACCCGATTCTCAAAAATAAAAAAGAGATTATTAAAGGAATTGTAATACTTTCTCTTATTATACCAATTGTATGGCTTACCTATGAAATACTTTATTTAGGAAAAGAATCTGTAGTTTTCTTAGCCAATACTCCGGGAGTTATCAGTTTATTTATTTTAATTTACTATTTAGCCATTATGATTTACGGAATTGTATGGCTCTTAATACAGTTAAAATCTATAATTTCTATAAAAAAAGAATTAAAAGAAAGTGAGTTATTACACTTGAAATCGCAAGTAAATCCTCACTTTTTTTTCAATATGCTCAATGGTCTATATAGTTTTATTGAAAAAGACCCTAAAAAAGCACGGCAGTTAGTCTTAAAATTATCAGATTTAATGCGTTATGGTATTTATGAATCAGATAAAACAAGCGTTTCTATAGAAGAAGAAATAACCTATCTTCAAAATTATATAGAGCTTCATAAAATGAGATATTATAAAGATATTGATGTGAAATTCACTACCAGTTTAGATAAAAAAGAGTATCAGGTTATGCCTTTATTATTTATTAATTTGGTTGAAAATGCCTTTAAACACGGTATAGAAAACCTAAGAGAGAAAGCCTATGTTTATATGAAACTCAATACCAACAATGGTGTTGTTAAATTTGATATAGAAAATAATTTTGATAAGGAAGTTGAGGGAAATAAAGAGGGGATAGGACTTAAAAATTTAAAGAGAAGATTAGAATTGACATACCCTAAAAAACATAGTTTGACTTTTAACAAAGAAGAAGGTATTTTTAAAGCACAACTAATTTTAAATGTATGATGCACTATATAATAGTTGATGATGAAACGGCAGCACATGATATTATTAAAGAATACTGTGATGCACTTCCTAACTTTAAATTACTTAAACATTGTTATGATGCTCTCGAGGCCTTAGAATTTTTAAATTCACATACGGTAGATTTACTGTTTTTAGATTTAAATATGCCTAAATTAAAAGGATTTGATTTTTTAAAAACCCTACATAAACCACCTAAAATTATAGTTACTACAGCCTATAAAGAATTTGCCTTAGAAGGGTATGAGTTAAACATAGTTGATTACTTATTAAAGCCTTTTAGTTTTGAGCGTTTTTTAAAAGCGGTGAATAAAATTAATGAACCTAAGCCCATTCACACAAATTCAGAAGAATTAAAAAATAAAAATCTTTTTTTTAAAGTGAACGGAAAGTATGTACAACTCAATCCGGAAGAAATTTTATTTATAGAAGCTATTGGAAATTACTGTAAAATTGTTACAAAAACGAATGAAATTGTTGTAAGAAATCAATTATCAGAATGTATGAATAATGTTGGTGGAATTCATATTATTCAAGTACATAAATCATTTGCAGTAGCAGTAACACATATAAATGCTATAGAAGGAAACAGAATTTATATAGACCAACATATACTTCCTATAGGACGTACCTACAAAATTAACCTTCAGAAAATTATGCAGCAATAAAAAAGCCCGATTTGTAAAAATCGAGCTTCGTTAAAAACTAATCTAAATGGTTAATCAACCTGTCTACTACTAAGTATGTACTTATTTTTCCTGACCGTCTTTTTCCGGATGACGCTTACCTTTTTTGTGCATTCTTTTTTTCATTTTATGCTCTTTTTTAGCCGCCATTTTTTCAAAACGATCATATTGCTCTTTGTTTAAAATCTGCTTCATCTCAGCTTTAAAAGCAATCTGTTTGTCAAGTCTGTTGTTCGTCATTTTATAACGTTCATCAGAAGAAGGCTTTTTATTAGCATCTTTCATCGCCTTTCTTTTTGCATGCATGGTTCTTTTTTCTTCTATTTGCTTAGCTAATAAAGGCTTAATTTTTTGCTGTTGAGCAGGCGTTAAGTCTAACTTTAATGTCATTTTTTTAACAGCTAATTCTGTTTGTTGCTCAGCAGTCATTTTTTCACCTTGATGTTCTTTTCTGTGCTCCTGAGCAACAGTTAATGTTGAAATGCCTAAAGCAAGTACTAAAAATCCAATGAATTTTTTCATATGTAATAAGTTTAAAATTTAAAGTTTATTGTCAAAATTTTGGTAATTACCGTTACGCTAAAAATGTTGTATATTAATTTTTTCATTTTAATTACACTTATAGGACATATCTAAGTTAAAAAGGTTTAAATTTGGAAAAAACATTAACATTTTTTTTAGAATTTACCACAAGAGAATTCTAACTAAGTTTATATACAAAAACATAGTTATTAAATGAAACGCCTTTTAACTCTTCTTCTAACATTGGTAGCAATACTAATGACCGCATCTGTGCTATTTTTTTTCTGGGCTTCATCTTCTACTTTAGAAGAAGCTTCGTATGCGCAACTACTAAAAAATGACTATCCAACTACTGTAGATCATGATTCTATATACAGTATTGTTACGTATAACATTGGGTATTTAAGTGGTATGACTAATAACAGAGCCATAGCTAAACCAAAAGAATTATTTGATACCAACCTAAAAACAGTAATTACAGAAATAAAAAAAGTAAATCCGGATATTATTGCTTTTCAAGAAATAGATTATAACGCTGCCCGTTCTTATGAGGTTGACCAAGAAGAAGAAATAGCCAAACTAGGCTATAATTATGTGGCAAAAGGGATTAACTGGGATGAGCGTTATTTACCATTTCCATATTGGCCACCAAGTATGCATTTTGGAAAAGTAGTTTCCGGTCAGTCAATACTAAGTAAATACCCGTTAAAAGATTATGAACGTATTGTTTTAGAAAGAGTAAGTGACAATCCGTTTTATAGAGATGCTTTTTATTTAGACAGGTTATTACAAATAACAAAAGTAGTTTTAGAAGGAAAAGAAGTCGTATTGATGAATGTACATTTAGAAGCTTTTGATAAAGAAACTAGGGTTAAACAATTGCAAAAAGTAAGTAAATTATTTACGGAATATGCAAAAACATATCCTACAATTTTATTGGGAGATTTTAATAGCGACCCTAAATATAAAGAGCCGGCAGTTCAAAAAATATTCGATTTACCTAATATTGGTAGCGCTGCTTATTCAAAAGAAGCGTATGATATGACTTTTGATACCGCAAACCCTTTTGAACGATTAGACTATATTTTTTACACAGAAAATACAATAGAATATGTTGAAGGACGTGTATTGAAAAGCTTTGGTCAAGCCTCTGATCATCTGCCTGTTGAGATGAGTTTTAAGTTGAAGTAAACTTGAAAAGAATTACAGCAATTTTTTAAAAAAATAAAAAAAAGCTTGGAAATTAAAATTTAATTTTAAAATATTTGCACTCGTAAAAGTTCAAACACTTATTGTCGATGTTATCAAGAAAGGTGGAGGGATTAGACCCTGTGAAGCCTTAGCAACCCTTTGTTCTATACAAAGAAGGTGCTAAATTCTACCTAAAGTAAATCGAAAGCATAAAATCAAAAAATATTTTTTGAACGCAACCGAGAAAACTTAATTATGGATAGATAACCCAAAAGAAGACTCTTTTATAAACCTACAAGAATCTTCTTATAATTTCTTAATAACATTTTTCTGGTAAGCAACATCTAAAAAGATGTGTTTTGGCTTTTGTTTTAATTATTTATTAACTCAAAAACAAGAAAAATGAGTACACAAAAATTCGCAACCAATGCGTTGCACGCAGGACACGATGTAACACAAACCGGTGGAACAAGAGCAGTGCCTATTTATCAAACAACCTCGTATGTGTTTAATGATTCAGATCATGCAGCTAATCTGTTTTCATTAAAAGAATTAGGATTTATTTATACCCGATTAAATAACCCTACAAATCAAATTTTGCAAGAGCGTTTAGCAGCTTTAGAAGGCGGTATTGGAGCTGTTGTATTTGCTTCAGGAACTGCCGCCATTGCTACCGGATTATTAACCTTATTAAAAGCAGGTGATCATATTGTAGCATCGAGTAGTTTGTACGGAGGTACCTACAATTTATTAAATGTTACCTTACCAAGATTAGGAATTACTACCACTTTTGTTGACGCTTCTGAACCCGAAAATTTTGCAGGCGCCATACAAGAAAATACCAGAGCTATTTTTGTTGAATCTTTAGGAAATCCTAAGTTAGACGTATTAGACTTACAAGCCATTTCGGTTCATGCTAAAAAAGCAAAAGTGCCTTTTATTGTAGATAACACAGTAGCTACACCGGCTTTATTAAATCCAATAGAGCACGGAGCTAATATTGTAATACACTCCTTAACAAAATATATAGGAGGGCAAGGAAACTCACTAGGAGGTGTAATTGTTGATGCCGGAACTTTTGATTGGGCTAACGGAAAATTTCCGGAATTTACAGAACCGTCTGCCGGTTACCACGGATTAGTATACCATGAAGCCTTAGGAGCTGCATCCTATACATTTAAATTAATTTTAGAAGGATTGAGAGATTTTGGAGGTGCTTTAAGTCCAACCAATGCCTTCCAAATTATTCAAGGACTAGAAACCTTAGAAGTTAGAATTCAAAAACATAGTGAAAATGCCTTAGCCTTAGCTACTTGGTTAGAAAAACAAGATGAAGTTGCTTGGGTAAACTATCCGGGTTTAGAAGGAAATAAATACAAAACTTTAGCAAATAAATACTTACCTAAAGGTCAGAGCGGATTAGTCACTTTTGGAGTAAAAGGAGGGTATGAAGCCGCTAAAACTATTGCAGATAATACAAAACTATTTTCATTATTGGCTAATATTGGAGATACCAAATCTTTAATTATTCACCCGGCAAGTACCACCCATCAACAATTAACAGATACAGAACAGGAAAGCACAGGTGTTACTAAAGATTTAATCCGATTATCTGTAGGTATTGAAAATATTGAGGACTTAAAAGTCGATTTAAAAGAAGCGTTTGCCAAAATACCTAAAGAAGTTTTAGTTTAAAAATTTCCTATAAAAAAATCAATGAGTTTACATAAAAACTTACAACATATAACTATTGCTAGTTATACTACAGAAAGTGGTGCCCGGTATACAAATTTACCGTTAAGTTATCAGTTGTTTGGTGAATCGCTGGGTACTGCTCCTGTAATTTTAATCAATCATGCCTTAACCGGAAATAGCAATGTAGCAGGAGAAGACGGATGGTGGAAAGATTTGATTGGAGAGAATAAAGTAATTGATACCAACGCCTACACCATACTTTGCTTTAATATTCCCGGTAACGGATATGATGACTTTTTAATTGATAATTATAAAAGTTTTGTAGCCAGAGATATTGCTGCTATTTTTTTGTTAGGACTAAAAGAGCTGAAAATAGACAAACTATTTGCGTTAATAGGAGGCTCTTTAGGAGGAGGAATTGCTTGGGAAATGGTAGTGATCAATCCTAAAATAACACAACATTTAATTCCGGTAGCAACCGATTGGAAATCTACAGATTGGTTAATAGCGAACTGTCAAATACAGGAATTATTCTTAACCAACTCTAGCAATCCGGTACATGATGCACGCATACATGCCATGTTATGTTACAGAACACCGGAATCATTTAAAAAACGATTTCAACGCTCTAAAAATGAAGATTTACAACTCTTTAATGTAGAAAGTTGGTTATTACACCACGGAAAAAAACTACAAGAACGTTACCAACTGGCATCCTACAAATTAATGAATCAATTGTTAAAAACCATTGATGTAACCAAAGGAAGAAAAGAAGTAAATGTATTAGAAAGTATAGAAGCCGATATTCATATTGTTGGGGTTGATTCAGACTTGTTTTTTACAGCTGAAGAAAATAGAGAAACTCAAAAAGAATTAGCGGCAGTACACGCTAACGTAACCTATAATGAAATCAATTCTGTTCACGGGCATGATGCATTTTTGATAGAATATGAACAACTAAAAAAGATTATTGAACCTATCTTCAATAAACAAGTAACGAATAAAAAGATGAAAGTATTGAAATTTGGAGGAAAATCATTGTCTAATGAAGGAATCCGAAAGGTAATAGCTATTATAGAACAAAAAGTTAATGAAGGAGAAAAAATAGCAGTCGTAGTATCAGCCAGAGGAAACGCAACAGATACCTTAGAAGAAATTTTAGAAAAAGCAGCTAAAAATGAAGTGTATACAGAGCAACTGGAAGCTTTTAAAAGAGAACAATCACTGATTACTCCGCTGATTGATTTTTCTAAAGAATTTACCCGTTTAGAAAAACTATTTGAGGGAGTTAATTTATTGGGAGATTATAGCACTAAAATTAAAGATGAGGTATTAGCTCAAGGAGAGTTATTAGCCATAAAAACTGTATCGGAATTATTAGAACAAAAAGGAATTCAGGCCAACCCAACAGATGCACGAGAACTGTTAAAAACAGATGAGAATTTTGGAAATGCACAACTTCTTAATGAAGTATCTAAAGAAAAAGTAACTACGTACTTTGAACTTCATAACGGAAATACAGTAAATGTAGTAACCGGTTTCATCGCCTCAACATTAAATAATGAAACCACTACATTAGGAAGAAACGGAAGCAATTACACCGCGTCGTTACTGGCAAATTATTTAAACGCGGCAGAACTGCAAAACTACACCCATGTAGATGGTATTTTTACTGCAAACCCTGATTTAGTTACAGATGCTAAGAAAATTGAAGAATTATCATTCTCTGAAGCCAATGAATTAGCCAATTTCGGAGCCAACATTTTACATGCTAAAACGATTATACCCTTACTGGAAAAAAACATCAACTTACGAATATTAAATACCTTTAAACCCAATGATAAAGGAACCCTAATAACGGCCAAATCATCGGTAAAAGGAATCAAATCATTATCGGTGTTAGATAACGTAGCACTAATTAATTTTGAAGGAAGAGGCCTGTTAGGAAAAGTAGGAGTCGATGCCCGAATTTTTAAAGCATTAAGTACACAGGGTATAAGCGTAAGTATTATTTCTCAAGGCTCTTCGGAAAGAGGTATAGGGCTGGTTGTAGATAGAGTAAATGCTGAAAATGCAGTAAAAGCATTAGAAGCAGAGTTTGAAAATGATTTTTATACCAAAGATGTAAATAAAATTACCATTATTGAAGACGTTTCGGTAATTTCAATAATCGGACAAGACTTAAGTGAGTTTCATCACCCATTCAATGCTCTGATAAAAAATCAAATTGTACCTCTGTTATTCAACAACACCATTACCGGTAAAAACGTAAGCTTAGTTGTAAAAAAACAACATTTGCATAAAGCATTGAATGTAATTCACGGACAAGTTTTTGGGGTAGCCAAAAAAATTAATATAGCTGTTTTTGGTAAAGGATTAGTAGGAGGAACTTTAATTGAGCAAATATTAGATAGTGCTAAAAACATTTTAGAACGAAGAAAAATTCAACTTAATGTTTTTGCCATAGCCAATTCAAAACAGGTATTATTAACGAAAGAAGGAGTCGATAAAAATTGGAAAGAGGCTTTACAAAACAGTAAAGAAGAAAACACAATTGTAGCCAGTGTAATAGCCTACGCCAAAAAAAATCATTTAGAAAACTTAATTGCAGTTGATAATACAGCCAGCGTTGATTTTATCAATAATTATATTCCGTTGGTAGAAGCAGGATTTGATTTAGTTTCATCCAATAAAATAGCCAATACCGTTTCATACGATTTCTATAAAGAACTAAGAAAAACCTTAGAAGAAAACAAAAAAAATTATTTATATGAAACCAATGTAGGAGCCGGACTTCCGTTAATTGATACCATTAAACTATTACACGATTCAGGAGAAAATATTACCCGAATCAGAGGCGTATTTTCAGGATCATTAAGCTATTTATTTAATAAGTTTTCTGCAGATGAAGTTTCGTTTTCAACAGTATTACAAGAAGCCATTGATAAAGGATTTACTGAGCCGGACCCGCGTGAAGACTTATGCGGAAATGATGTTGCCAGAAAACTACTCATTTTAGCTCGCGAATTAGATTTAGAAAATGAATTTAATGATATAGCTATAGAAAACTTAATACCGGAAGAATTTAGAAATATCTCTTCTGAAGAGTTTTTATCAAGTTTAGAAAAGCTGAATTCTTATTTCCAAGAACAAAAAGAAAATCAAGAAGACGAACACGTATTAAGATATATAGGAGATCTACACGGAGATTTACAACAAACCAAAGGACAATTAGATGTAAAATTAGTATCGGTACCTAAAAATTTACCATTAGGGAGTTTAAAAGGATCTGATGCCATTTTTGAAATTTATACAGAATCTTACGGCGAACAACCTATAGTAATACAAGGAGCAGGAGCAGGAGCAAGCGTTACGGCAAGAGGCGTATTTGGAGATATTTTACGATTAGCAAAATCAAATAACTAAAAAAGAATTGCAAGCAGCGTCAAAACAACCATAAGCAATGCTAAAGTAACGATAAGCAATACTAAAACAACAGCAAGCAATGCTAAAGGAACGGTAAGCAATACTAAAACAACAGCAAGCAACGCTAAAGTAACGGCAAGCAATACTAAAACAACAGCAAGCAATGCTAAAGTAACGGCAAGCAACACTAAAACAACAGCAAGCAATGCTAAAGTAACGGTAAGCAATACTAAAACAACAGCAAGCAACGCTAAAGTAACGGCAAGCAATACTAAAATAACAATAAGCAATGCTAAAGTAACGGTAAGCAATACTAAAACAACAGTAAGCAAAGCTAAAATAAGGCTGCGTAATGTAAAAATAACACAATACACTAACAAAGTCGGCCTATAACAAATACAAAAACAAACAACTAAATATAAAACCTGGTGCTTAGCACCTAAAAACACTAAGAATGAGCAAAAATTTTGAAACACAAGCCATAAGAACGCAAACAGAGCGTACGCAATTTTCGGAGCATTCCACGCCATTATACCTTACCTCAAGTTTTGTTTTTGACGATGCAGAAGATATGAGAGCTTCATTTGCAGAAGAAAAAGAGAAAAATTTATACAGTAGGTTCTCAAACCCGAATACGACAGAATTTGTCAATAAAATTGTAGCCATGGAAGGGGCAGAGACAGGATATGCTTTTGCTACCGGAATGGCGGCTGTGTTTTCAACTTTTGCGGCGTTGTTAAATGCCGGAGATCATATTGTTTCTTCTCGTTCTGTGTTTGGCTCCACACACAGTTTATTTACCAAGTATTTTCCAAAATGGAATATAGAAACCAGTTATTTTAAGGTAAATGAAGTAGAAAATATAGAAAAACTGATTCAGCCTAACACCAAAATTTTATATGCAGAAACGCCAACCAATCCGGCTGTTGATGTGTTAGATTTAGCATTATTAGGAAGCATTGCAAAAAAGCACAATTTATTATTAGTGATAGATAACTGTTTTGCAACTCCGTATTTACAAAATCCTATACAATTTGGAGCAGATTTGGTCATACACTCAGCCACGAAGTTAATTGACGGACAAGGAAGAGTATTAGGAGGTGTAACCGTTGGAAAAGCCGATTTAATTAAAGAAATTTATTTATTTTCAAGAAATACCGGACCGGCAATGTCTCCGTTTAATGCTTGGGTGCTATCAAAAAGTTTAGAAACATTATCGTTACGAGTTGAAAAACATTGCGAGAATGCCTTAAAAGTAGCTCAGTTTTTAGAAGAACATCCAAGGGTAAATTTTGTAAAATACCCATTTTTAAAATCGCATCCACAGTATGAAATAGCAAAAAAACAAATGCGATTGGGAGGTAATATTGTTGCTTTTGAAATTAAAGGAGGAATTGAAGCCGGACGTACCTTTTTAAATAACATCAAAATGTGCTCGCTGTCAGCCAACTTAGGAGATACCAGAACCATTGTAACACATCCGGCATCAACAACACACAGTAAGCTAAGCGAAGAAGATAGATTAGAAGTTGGTATAACCGATGGATTAGTACGATGTTCAATAGGATTAGAAAATGTAGAAGATATACTTACTGATTTAAAACAAGCATTAAATAATTAAGAATCAAAATCTATTTAAAGGTTTTGAAAGTCAATCTATTTTAGAATACCATAAAAACGATTCAAGCACTATTTGAATCGTTTTTATGTTTATTGAGATAGTACTATCTAAACTTCTATAACAAGATATTCTTAGTTTTTAACACCCAAAACCAATCTCAATAAGGCAATCCGCTTAATAAAGAACTCGTATAAAAACCAACAAATTAAAAAAGTACCAATACTGAAAAAAAAAGAACCTAGAAACTGTAGGTTCTCTGATACCGTTAAAAACGGAAAAACGTTCTTTAACATAATTAGGGTAAAAAATATTTTACGGATATACACTATTGCTTTATGCGGTTATCTCGAAAATATATTGGGATAACCTCTATATTTGTGAAGATATAATTAGTTGTAGGTAATTACAAATATGGAATTAGATTTTGAAATTGATTTTATTTTCAAAAAAGTAACTAGGCATAGTCCACATTTAATAGCTAGACTGTTATCAGAAGAGCACTTTCAATTATCGGAATCTTCAACATTTGGAGGCTTTGAGATTAAAGGAGTTTCTATGCCAAGAGCAACAGATGACAAAGGAAACCCAAGATTTGATATTTTCGCTATTTATTTTAAAGATAAAACGAAAAGAGAAAATTTCAATAAAGGTCAAATAGTTCAGCTAATACCTTAAATCATTGCCAAACTAAAAAATAAATAAATGGAGTATCAAGAAAGCAACTTGAATATAAGGTATGATTTACCAAAAGAGATTTGGAATAAGGTTCCCATGATTTATAAAAAAATGGATGGTTGGATTGGATTCGGAAAAGATGGAAATGGAGAAGTTGGAATTCCTTATTGGTTTAGTTATAATGAAGAAGAAAAATCCATTTTTGCTTCTATTGAACCAAGCGGACTTCAATTTTCTGCAAATATGGAATTTAATGAATGGATTGAATGGAAAACTGAATTCAAAAAAATTGCAACTGAAATACTTGGATTTAAGGTTGGCGAAATAGAGGAAGGAGAAGTCAGTTACGAAATTGAATGGATAAAAATATAAAACTACCTACTACAAAGAGGTGTATAATTAATAAGATTAAGTTTCCTTATCAACGGAAAACGGCTCACGCTCTTTTTTTACAAAAAAATCATACACAAACACGTTAGCTACAATATAAAAAACAAACTATGTTCAAAAGATTTTTTAAACGAAATAAAAAAGAAAAAGCAATTCAATCCAATGTCTCCAATAGGGATTTATTTATGGAATTATTTCCTTTAACCGAAGAGAATAAAATTAAATTAAAAAATTCATTTAGCTCAATTTTTGAGCAAATGTTCGAGAAAGAACAATTAAAAGAATTCCTAAATTATTCCAGAAACTACGAGACTAAAGAAACTCAATTTGGAAATTTAATTTTTAACAGTATGAATTGGAATTTAGTGAACTCAACTGAAACTAAATTACAATATACAAGCTCAGATTCAGATCCAATGATTATTGAAATATTCGAACCAAACGGTCAGATGAAAAAGGAAGATTCTCAATCTATCATGTTGGCATATAGAGATTGGACAAGAAAACAAACTGCAAAAATTGGAGGCGGTTTAATTATGTGCGAAGAAGTTTTAACAGAAAATGGAATTATTGGATATGAAAGTATAACTAAAGTTCCTAAAAGAGAAGGTAGAGGAATGGACTATACATATTTTCTAAACTTAAATAACTACGAAAAACAAAGAATGTTTCAGTTTAGGATTATGATATTCGAAATGAACCCAACTGGATTAAGAGACAATATTTCTATGCATCCAATTTGTGAAATAACTGGTATTGACATTGGAGAATTATTCTCTTTATATAGACAAGACCCGTATGATAAAGAATACAAAGAAGGTAACTTAATGAATATATCAGAAAAAAAGGATTTTGACAAGTATTTCCCTTTTCACCCTCTAAGTATTATTAGAAATGAAATAAGACCTAAAATTTTAGATAGTGTCAGATTTAACTAAAAATAATGTAGTTAACACGGTCTATAATTAATAAGATTGAATTTCAGCTGAGGAAATTCAATCTTATTAATTATCTTTCCGAAACATCGGAAAAGAACTCGCGTCCTTTTCCTGCAAAAAATCATACACAAATATGTTAGTAACAAGCTGAAAAAACAGAATGAATAAACTAAAAACAGGAGAATTTTACGGAAAACATTATCAAAAATCAGCTTTTGAGAACCTAATAATTACAGACACGGAATATACTCACAAAAAAGTAGATTGGCATTATCACGAAAACCCATATTTTACATACTTACTTCAAGGCAAATTATTTGAAGCTAATAAAAAAGAATCCTATTATTTAGAATCAGGAAGTTTATTATTTCATAATTGGCAAGATGCTCATTACAATATTAAATCACCTGAATATACAAGAGGTTTTCATATTGAACTAAATCAAGAATGGTTTTCAAATTTCAACATTCAAACATCAAATTTTGAAGGAAGTATCCACTTAAAAAAACCTATAATTAAAATTTTAATGAATCAGGTGTTTATTGAAAGTAAAATAAATGACCAATACTCAAATTTAAGTATTGAAAATAATCTAATTGAAATTTTTAATGCAATAAAAACAGATAGAAAAAAGAAGTCTAAAAAACCTATTTGGGTAAACCAACTAAAGGAATTATTGATAGAGGAAAAAGATGACTATTCTTTAAAAAGTTTAAGTTCAAAGTTAGGAATCCATCCTGTCCATTTATCCAGAGAGTTTAGTAAATATTTTGGAATGAGCCTTGGTAATTATATCCGGTTAATTAAACTGAATAAAGCATTTTATTTACTTGCCACAAACAAATTTTCTATGACTGAAATTTGTTATCAATGTGGTTTTTATGACCAAAGCCATTTCATCACAAACTTTAAACGGATTTACCAAACAACTCCTCTAAAACTTTTGAAGAAAATTTCTCAATGTTAATTTTATACAATTTTTGAAAATTAAATAATCTCATCTTTGTTTCTCCATCAAAATCAATCAAAAATGAGAGTCAAAAACTTAATATTACTTCTAATCTTTCTTTTTTCATTTTCAGCCTACGCCCAAAATATGACAAAATACACAGGTGGTTGGGAAGGAAAAATAGAAAATTCCAAAACATTTAACCTAAAGGTGGAAATTGAAAATTTAGGACTTGAAAATACTAGATTCAAAATTTCTAACAACAAAAGTATTATCGATTATTCTTTTGATTCAAAAAACACTTCAATATTAAAGATACCTTTTGCTGAAAATTATTCTTTTAAAGGCGTACTTTCTGAAAATGGCAAAGAGATTAATGGATTTATCAAGTCTGGAATGCTTCTTTACCACTTAAAACTTACTCAATCAGATAATAACACTTTTATAGGGATATGGAATCTACTGATGATAGATGAATTAAAATCATTTAATTTCTATTTAAGTGTTGAAAATGGAAAAGAAAATGATTATCAAGCTTACCCTATTTTTGGAGATAATCGATTTACAGGAACTTGGTGCGACAATTTTCAAAAAAAAGAAAACAACTTGATTTCGTTTACCGATTTTAAAACAGGATTGCAGTTTAAAGGAAAGTTAACAATAGATAATTCAATTAGGTATCTACTTAGGTAAAAGCGAGATTACAGAAGTAACGTTGAAAAAATCTACAACCGATTGGAAAATTGGAGGTTTTAACAATCACCATAACACTTCTATTCTCAATCTTACCGAAATGGAAAAACTTATTTCAAAGGATTCATTGCCTAATACACATTCCGTTTTAATTTCAAAAAAAGGAAAAATATTTTATGAGAAATATTTTGATGGCTACAATGCAAATATTCCACACGATATGCGCTCAGCATCAAAAAGTATTTCATCTGCTATTGTAGGAATTGCAAAAGATAAATCGTTTTTTTTAAGTATTGAACAATCCATTTTTGATTTTCTACCAAACAAGTATCAACAGCTTAAAGACAGTTTAAAATCTCAAATTGATATTCAAAGCCTTTTAACAATGAGTTCTGGATTAGATGCAGACGATTATACAAGAAAGAGAAAATCATCAGCATCAGAGAACAATTACCAACCCACTAGAGATTGGACAGAAACCGTTTTAAAGGCTACAATGATAAACAAACCAAATATAGAAGCAAATTATGGCTCAGCAAATCCATATTTACTTGGTATTGCAATGGATTCAGTTGTTTCTAAACCTTTGGAGTTGTTTATGGATAAATACCTTTTTCAAGAACTTGAAATCACAAATTATATTATTCAAACAGATTTGAAAGGTAAACTTTATTTTGGAGGTGGAATGTACCTCACTCCAAAAGATATGTTGAAATTTGGAGAGCTATATCTTAATAATGGTAAATGGAAAAGAAAGCGAGTACTATCAAAAAAATGGGTTAAAGATTCTTTTAAAAATTACCGAAGTTTAGAAAATGTCCCTGAAAAGAATGGTTATGGTTATTTATGGTGGCATAATACTTATCAAGTTAACGGAAAGAATATAAAATCTATTGAAGCCAGAGGAGCTGGTGGACAATACATTTTTGTTATTCCTTGTTTAAAAACAGTTGTTATTACATCTGGAAATTATAGAAATGGAAAAACACAACAGCCTGAAACAATTTTTGAAAAATATATTTTACCTTACCTTGAAAATTGAAAAAAGCCAGTTGCCAACAACGCATCCTATGAAAAGCACTAGTCCAGTTTTTCAAAGTTAATATTTTAGGGTTTTGAATTATTGATAAACCTTCGGAATTACCAATAATTCAAAACCTTATAACTTGCTCTGCATCCTATATGTGATCAACTCACTTGAGTTGTCACTCCACTCCATCTAAAGTAATCATTGATAATACTGTAATTGTTCTCATAATCTATTAGGTAGTTTAAGTTAAAAGTAGGAATTAATTGATTACCAATTAAACGTCATTTAGTAAAAAACCTACTGTGCTGGCACTCATTAACGGGGTAAACTTAGTTAGTGTATATTCTGCCATTTTATGAGTAATTAAAGGGTCTTTTTCTAAAATCTTACGAATTTTTTGCTCAGAACTAGTGTTTGCAATGACTATTCCGCCATTACGCGGATCTTTAGGGCCTCCTATTAAGAATGTTCCGTTTTTATACTGTTCAGCAACATATTTTCTATGCGATTCCGTATAATTGTTTACCTCTTCTATTGGTTGAATAAAATTGAAATTGATAATAAACATAGTATTTGTTTTTTAATTGAAATTTTTAGCCCATTTGTTTGCCCATTTCCTTAATGGTTCAAAAAGATTAAATAACTCTTCACCTAACTCTGTTAGTTTGTAACCATCAACAACCTTTTCAATAATAAACGTTGTTTGAAGCTCTTTAAGTCGGGTATTTAAGGTGGTCGGAGATATTCCATCACATTTTTTTTCTAAATCACTAAAAGATTTTTGACCTTCTTTTAAGTACCACATGATGGTCATAGACCAATTTCGACCTAATAAATCAAAAAGAGCCATTATGGGTTTTCCTGACTTAGAGCCTCTTACTGATCCTCCCGGTTTTGGAATGTTCATGATGTTTATTTTTTTATGCAAAACTACATTTTTTGTAGTTAACTACAAAAAATGTAGTAATTGTTTTAAGAATCTTTAATGATGAAAAAACATATATTTGTAATATGCTTTCTAAGAGAACAAAATATGGGTTAAAAGCACTTACTTTTATTGCAAAGCAAGAAAAGGGTGCTAAAGTTCAAATAGCTACTATTTCTGAACATGAAAATATATCGCATAAATTTTTAGAAAGTATCTTACTTACCTTACGAAAAGTTGGAATTCTAGGAGCCAAAAAGGGTAAAGGTGGCGGATATTATTTGCTAAAAGATGCAGCTGATGTTAAAATGACTGAAGTTATTAGAACCCTGGAAGGTCCTATTGCTATGATACCTTGTGTTAGCCTGAATTTTTATGAAAAATGTGATGATTGCCCGGATGAAGAGTCTTGTTCAGTTCATAAATTAATGATCCAAGTAAGAGACAATACCCTACAAGTTTTCAGAAATACTTCTTTAGCAGACCTTGTTTAAAATAAACATGACGTTACTTAATTGTTAATTTTTTAATTTTTTCTTTCATATTAATAAAGAGTCTGTATATTTGTCAACTCAAAAACCTACTATTCCGATAGGGTAAAGGTATTTTAAAATGATCGTAGAACAAATAATAGAAGATAAAACAGATTATAAGTCAGACAGACAGTCAGAAAGACCAATAAGAAGCATTGTAAAATCAATAAGCTGGAGAGCTGTAGGTACGCTTGATACTATTCTTATTTCTTGGATGATAACAGGACATATTAAAACAGCATTTTCAATAGGAGGAATAGAGTTGGTAACAAAAATGCTTTTGTATTTTTTTCATGAAAGAGTTTGGAACAGTATAAAATGGGGTAAAAAATAAGTTTAGAAATGATAGATTTAAAAAAGATAAACGAGCAATTACAAAATAAAACACCTAAAGAAATTATAGAATGGGCATTATCCATAGCATCTAAACCTATAATTACAACAAACTTTAGGCCTTATGAAAGTGCTATTTTATATGCAGTTACTTCATTACAAGACAACATTACTGTAGTTTGGTGTGATACAGGATATAACACACCGCAAACCTATAAGCATGCAGAAGAGTTAATTCATTCATTACAGTTAAACGTTCATTTGTATGTTCCTAAACAAACGGTTGCTCACAGAAACATAACATTGGGGTTGCCAACTGTTGATGATCCTAATCATGCTTTATTTACAGAGCAGGTAAAACTTGAACCTTTTACCAGAGCAATGGAAGAACATCAACCGGATGTTTGGTTTACTAACTTAAGAAAAGGACAAACAGCTTTTAGAGATAGTATAGATGTGGTATCAAAAAGTAAAGACGGAGTCATAAAAGTAAGTCCTTTTTATCATTGGTCAGATGCGGAGCTGGATGAATATTTAGAAGAACACAATTTACCTAACGAGTTTAAATACTTTGATCCGACAAAAGTAGAGAACAACAGAGAATGTGGTTTACATATTTAAAAAACATGATTATGAATACGAGAGAAATTAATGTAGGAGCCTTAGAAAGTGAAGCCATATATATATTGAGGGAAGTAGTCGCACAATTTGAAAAACCAGTGTTGTTATTTTCTGGGGGGAAAGATAGCATAACACTGGTGCGACTAGCTCAAAAAGCATTTTACCCGGCAAAAATACCCTTTCCACTAATGCATATAGATACGGGACACAATTTTCCGGAAACGATAGAATTTAGAGATAGATTGGTGAAAGAATTAGGTGTTGAACTTATTGTAAGAGACGTTCAAGATAATATTGACGCTGGTAAAGTAAAAGAAGAAACAGGAAAATATGCCAGTCGAAATATGTTGCAAACAGAAACTCTTTTAGATGCCATTGAAGAGTTTGGTTTTGATGCTTGTATTGGCGGAGCTAGAAGAGATGAGGAAAAAGCAAGAGCAAAAGAGCGTATTTTTTCTGTTCGTGATGATTTTGGACAATGGGATGAAAAAAACCAACGCCCTGAGTTGTTTGACATGTTAAACGGAAGAATTGATTTAGGGCAAAATGTTCGTGTATTTCCAATTTCAAACTGGACAGAATTAGACGTATGGTCATACATACAAAAAGAAGGAATTGAAATACCGTCTATCTATTTTGCTCATAAGAGAGACACTTTTATCAGAGACGGATTAATATGGTCTGTAAATGATGAAGTAGTATACAGAGAAGAAGATGAAGAAATTCAAGAACGTATAGTGCGTTTCAGAACCGTTGGTGATATGAGTTGTACCGCAGCAGTATTATCTACCGCTACAGATATTGATACGATAGTTGATGAAATTAGAGAATCAACCATATCAGAAAGAGGCGCCAGGATTGATGATAAACGCTCTGAAGCAGCCATGGAAAAACGTAAACAACAAGGGTATTTCTAAAAATGGTTTTAGCTATTAGTCCTCGGCTATTAGTAATATAAAACTTAATAACAACAAAAACTAAGCAAGTAGCTAAAGCCTAAAAGCTAATAGCAAAAATTGCCAACACTAAAAAAATATGAACGTACTAAAAATAGCAACAGCAGGAAGTGTAGATGACGGTAAGAGTACTTTGATAGGACGCATTTTATACGATACAAAATCATTAACTGAAGATAAACTGCAAGCCATAGAAGAGAAAAGTAAGCAAAGAGGATTTGATTACTTAGATTTTTCATTGGCAACAGATGGTTTGGTAGCAGAACGTGAACAAGGAATTACTATTGATGTAGCTCATATTTACTTTTCAACACCTAAAACCAGCTTTATCATAGCAGATACACCCGGTCATATAGAGTACACCAGAAACATGGTAACCGGTGCATCAAACTCTCAAGCATCTATCATTTTAGTAGACGCAAGAAACGGAGTAGTTGAGCAAACCTACCGTCATTTTTTTATCAATAATTTATTGAGAGTAAAAGATGTAGTAGTTGCGGTAAATAAAATGGATTTAGTGAATTTTTCAGAAGAAAAATTTAACCAAATAAAAGGAGAAATAGAGTATTTAGCAACAAAGAGTGAATACCAAAATCAGCATATAACATTTATACCTATTTCAGCACTTCACGGTGATAATGTAGTTGAAAAATCAAAAAGAATTCCTTGGTATCAAGGTAAAAGCTTGTTAGACCATTTAGAAAACTTAAACCCTGAAGATGTAGAAGAATTATCACAAGCACGTTTTCCTGTACAAACAGTTATCAGACCTAAAACAGAAGAATACCATGATTTTAGAGGGTATGCAGGGAAATTATATGGAGGCGATTTAGCTGTAGGAGATGAGGTAACCGTTTTACCTTCAATAACTAAATCAACCATAAAAAATATTCATTTTTTTGATGAAGAATATCAGGTAGCAAAAAGAGGGAGTTCTGTAAACATAACTTTAGAAGATGATATAAACATCAGTAGAGGAGATATGATCGTAAAAACCGGAGAAGAACCTAATGTGGTAAAACAATTAGAAGCTACTATTTGTTGGATGGATAAGACACCGTTACAAGTTTCTGAGAAATATTATATCAAACACGGAGTTAACGATGCACAGGTTAAAATAACCAATATCTCATCCATAATTAAAACAGATTTCTCAGGAAAAAAAGAAGCCCCATCACAATTATCATTAAATGAAATAGGAGAGGTTTCTTTAAAAGTAAGTAAACCGTTGTTTGTAGATAGTTACCAAGAAAATAAAGCAAACGGAGCGTTTATTCTTATAAATCCTAAAACAAACAACACCTCAGGAGTTGGTTTTATCAAATAAATAGTAAAGATAAGAAATGGCTATAGTAATAACAGACGAATGTATAAACTGTGGGGCATGTGAACCCGAATGCCCAAACACAGCAATTTATGAAGGTGCTGTAGATTGGAAATATAGTGAAGGAACATCTCTTAACGGGAATGTAACCTTACTCAATGGTAAAATAGTGAATGCAGATGAAGAGCAGCAACCTGTTTCAGACGAATATTATTTTATAGTACCGGATAAGTGTACAGAATGTAAAGGTTTTCATGAAGAACCACAATGTGCGGCGGTTTGTCCTGTAGATTGTTGTGTACCTGATGATAACCATGTAGAAACGGAAGAGGAATTGTTAGCTAAACAACAACTCTTACATAAGTAACATTAACGCTTTTAAAAAGCAACTAGTAAAAATCATGCAAAGTTTTAGATCAGAAATAGAAAACCCTGTTGTAGAAAAAGACATCATAGAGTTAGAACGTAAAATCCGTTTGTTCAAAGAAGGGCAAATAGATGAAGAACGTTTTAGAAGTTTACGTTTAGCAAGAGGAATATACGGACAACGTCAACTAGGAGTACAAATGATTCGTATCAAATTACCTTACGGAAAGGTAAGTAGTGAACAGTTGCACAGAATAGCAGATGTTTCTGATGAATATTCACGCGGACGTTTACACATTACAACACGTCAGGATATTCAAATTCACTATGTTAGTTTAGACAGAACACCTGAACTATGGGCGCAATTAGAGAAAGATGATATTACTTTAAGAGAAGCCTGTGGAAATGCCGTACGTAATGTAACAGCTTCTGAAACTGCCGGAATTGATCCTAAAGAACCATTTGATGTTACCCCTTATGCACACGCTACGTTTGAATTTTTCTTACGTAATCCGGTATGTCAAGAAATGGGAAGAAAATTCAAAATGTCATTTTCATCTACAGAAGAAGATACAGCTTTAAGCTTTATGCATGATTTAGGTTTTATTGCCAAAACAAAAACAATTGAGGGTAAAGAAATTAAAGGATTCAAAGTATTACTTGCCGGAGGTTTAGGGTCGCAACCACGTCAGGCAGATGTAATGTATGAATTTTTAGAAACTCATTTATTAATACCAACTATTGAAGGTGTATTACGTGTTTTTGATCGTTATGGAGAGCGTGTTAAAAGAGCCAAAGCACGTTTGAAATTTTTGGTAAAAGATTTAGGCCTTGATGGATTTTTAGAACTGGTTGAAGCAGAAAAAAAAGCATTAGCATATCAATCATATCCAATTAATACAACTCAGTTTGAGCAAGAAATTACGTATGAAACCTCAGAGGCACCGGTGGTAAATATTGAAGATGAAGAAGCCTATCAGCATTGGAGAGAAACAAATGTAATCCAACAAAAACAACAAGGATTATACGCTATAGGAATCAAAGTACATTTAGGAGATTTTTATACAGATAAAGCCCGTTTATTAGCAGATTTAATTAAAAAATATGCGGCTAATGAGTTACGTTTTACCCTGCGTCAGAATATTTTAATTCGTCACGTGAGAGAAGAGTTTTTACCTTTTTTCTATACAGAATTAAGCAAGTTAGGTTTTGCAGAAGCAGGTTATAATTCTCTTTTAGACATTACAGCATGTCCCGGAACGGATACCTGTAATTTAGGAATAGCAAGTAGTACAGGAATTGCAGTAGAGTTAGAACGAGTATTAAAAGAAGAATATCCTAAGTACGTAAACAATAAAGATATTACCATTAAAATTAGTGGATGTATGAATGCTTGTGGGCAACACAATATGGCTCATATTGGATTCCAAGGAATGTCAATTAACGTAGGAAAATTATTGGCACCGGCATTACAAGTATTAATCGGAGGAGGAGTTTTAGGAGATGGACAAGGACGTTTTTCTGACAAATTAATAAAAATACCAAGTAAAAGAGGACCGGAATCATTAAGAATTTTGTTAAATGATTTTGAAGCTAATAAACAAGCAAACGAAGATTTTTTAAGTTATTACGATAAACAAGGCAAAAACTATTTCTATGAGCTTTTAAAAGAACTATCAGATACTACCAATTTAACAGAAGACGATTTTATTGATTGGGGACATGATAAAAACTATGTAAAAGCTATTGGAGTAGGTGAATGTGCCGGAGTAGTTATAGATTTAGTGGCAACGCTTTTATTTGAAAGTGAAGAAAAGTTAGAGAATGCTAAAGAAGCTTTCAACGAGCAACAATGGGCAGATAGTATTTATCACTCATACGCAGCCATAATAAACACGGCAAAAGCATTATTAACCTCAGAAGGCGCTAAAACAAATACACAAGCAGGAATCATCACCAGTTTTGATGAAGTATTTGTAGCCACTAATAAAATAGTATTGCCAACAACATTTTCAGAATTGGTTTATCAAATAAACAAAGAAGAACCAACAGAAAGTTTTGCTAAGAAATACTTACAAGAAGCAAAAGCATTTTATGCTACTATAGATGCCTATAGAAAATTAGTAGTAGAAAGTTAAAAACAAAAAAAATGAACAAACAACCTAAATTAACAGTAGTAGGAGCAGGACCGGGTGATGCAGAGTTAATCACGTTGAAAGCCATAAAAACATTAAAACAAGCAGATGTTGTTTTATACGATGCTTTAGTAAATCCTGATCTTTTAGGATATGTAAATCCAAAGGCAGAATTAATTTTTGTAGGCAAACGTAAAGGTTGTTACCGTTATCAACAAGAGCAAATTAATGAACTAATTGTAGCTAGAGGATTTACCCACGGTCATGTAGTGCGATTAAAAGGAGGAGATCCGTTTATTTTTGGAAGAGGAGCAGAAGAAATGGAATATGCCGCTGAATACGGAATGGAAGTAGCAGTTGTACCCGGAATATCTTCTTCATTAGCTGTGCCGGCTTATCAGAATATACCCTTAACCAAAAGAGGAAGTTCAGAAAGCTTTTGGGTAATTACAGGAACCACAAAACAACACGAATTATCAAGCGATGTTGCTTTAGCAGCAAAATCAAACGCAACGGTAGTTGTGTTAATGGGAATGGGAAAACTGGCTGAAATTGTAGCCCTTTTTAAGAAAGAAGGCAAGGCAGATGTACCGGTAGCTATTATTCAGAATGGAACAACACCACAAGAAAAAATAGGAATAGGAACGGTTGATACAATTGAAAAAGTAGTTGAAAATACTCAATTGAGTAACCCGGCCATTATAGTGTTAGGAAGTGTGGTGCATCACAGAAAACAATTAACAGAATTACAACAACAGGTAGCTTTAAAAGAAAAAGCACCAGCTTAAAAAGTAACTATTTTCTGTGATGGTAAAACAAAAAATACAAAGGAGTATTAGAATAACTAAATATGTTCTTTATAAAGAAACACTACTTGATTATAGAGAAAGTTTTTGGTCGTTCATTGGTGCCTTTTTTGGTATCGAAATCATAGCATTTATACAATCACACTATTTACCAGATCTCGAAAATATTTTCTTGATAGGTTCTTTCGGAGCCTCATGTGTGTTAATTTATGGAGCCATTCAAAGCCCGTTGGCACAACCCAGAAACCTAATAGGAGGTCATGTACTATCTGCTATCATTGGCGTAACAGTTTACCATTTAATACCACATATTATTTGGATAGCAGCGCCATTGGCAGTTGCATGTTCAATAGTTGTGATGCAATATACCAAAACACTTCACCCGCCGGGAGGAGCAACAGCGTTAATAGCCATTATAGGAACAGAAAAAATAAAATCGCTGGGGTATATGTATGTGTTATCTCCGGTATTAACAGGAACTTTAATACTATTTGTAGTAGCACTCTTATTTAATAATATGACGCCAAGCAGATGTTATCCTACCAATAGAAAGTTCACAAGATTTTTTAAGAAAAATAAAGAAATAAAAGGATGATGAGTGAAGATAGAAATAATTTATACCCGATTTTCCTTAAAACAAAAGAACTGGAAGTTTTAATTGTTGGAGGAGGGTATGTGGCAGAAGAGAAATTAACATTTTTACTAAAGTCAAGCCCGGATGCTAAGGTAACCATGGTTTCTCCGTTATTTAAAAAAGGAACCCTTGAAGTAGCAGCTAAAGCCAAAGTAACGTTAGTTGAAGAAAGGTACAGCGCTACTTATTTACAAGGAAAACATATCGTAATAGCAACTACAGACCAGCCGGAAACGAATATGGAAGTGTATAAAGATTGTAGAGAGCGAAACATACTGGTAAACGTAGCAGATAATCCGCCGTATTGTGATTTTTATATGGGAGGCATTGTTACCAAAGGACATGTAAAAGTAGCAATTTCAACCAACGGGAAATCACCAACCACCGCTAAAAGGTTACGACAATTTTTTGAAGAAGTTATACCGGAAGATATAAACCATTTAGTCGAAAATTTAAACAACTATAGAAAAACAATCAAAGGAAACTTTGAAAAAAAAGTACAAACACTAAATAAACTAACAGAAAGTTTAGTTAAATAATAAAAAATGATACAAACAGACATATTAATTATTGGAGCAGGACCTACAGGATTATTTACGGTTTTTGAAGCAGGATTATTAAAATTACGTTGTCATTTAATAGACGCTTTACCACAACCGGGTGGACAGTGTTCAGAAATTTATCCTAAAAAACCTATTTATGATATACCGGCATATCCGGAAATTTTAGCAGGAGATTTAACCAAAAAATTGATGGAACAAATTAAACAATTTGAACCGGGATTTACCTTAGGAGAACGTGCCGATACAATAGAAAAACAAGAAGACGGAACCTTTATTGTAACAACTAATAAAGGTACTAAACATAAAGCACCGGTGGTAGCTATTGCCGGTGGATTAGGAAGCTTTGAGCCACGTAAACCGCTAATAGATAACATAACAAAGTTTGAAGATAAAGGGGTAGAGTACATGATTAAAGAGCCGGAACTATATAGAGATAAAGAGGTGGTAATTGCCGGAGGAGGAGATTCTGCTTTAGATTGGTCTATCTTTTTAACAGATATCGCTAAATCGGTAACCTTAATTCATAGAAGAAACGAGTTTAGAGGAGCCTTAGATTCAGTTGAAAAAGTACAAGAATTAAAAAACCTTGGAAAAATAAACTTAATTACCCCGGCTGAGGTGAAAGGAATTTTAGGCGATAACCATGTAACAGGAGTAGTGGTTGAACAAGAAGGAAAAGAACCGTTTATTTTAGATACAGATCATTTTATACCGTTATTCGGATTGGCGCCAAAATTAGGGCCGATTGCCGATTGGGGCTTAGAGATTGAAAAAAATGCCATTAAAGTAAACAATGCTTTAGATTACCAAACGAATGTTCCGGGAATCTATGCTATTGGTGACGTAAATACGTATCCGGGTAAACTAAAACTGATTTTATGTGGTTTTCATGAAGCAACTTTAATGTGTCAAAGTGCTTATCAGCGCATTCATCCGGACAAGAAATATGTAATGAAATACACAACAGTAGGAGGTGTAGAAGGTTTTGACGGAACCAAAAAAGAAGCACCAAAAGCAGTAGTAAAAGCAATTGAATAAAACAAGGGGAAAGTTTTTAGTAAAATAGGAATTAGCGTATAGGGGGATAAGAAATTTCAAAAAAGATTAATTTCACAATCAAATGAAGTTGCATATTGATTATTATTGGGCTAATAAAAATCTATGAAATATCATAAACACCCAATACCTAATTCCTAAAGTTTTAGTCCTGGTCTCTAAATCCTAATAACTATAATCTAACTCCTAAAATCCATTTATGGACATAAATATAAAAATAACAGATAGAGAAGGTGTAATGCACGAGGTATTAGCACCGACAGATATGGCAATGAATTTAATGGAGCTAGTGCGTTCTTATGAGTTAGCTCCTGAAGGTACTATTGGAATTTGCGGAGGTATGGCAATGTGTGCATCGTGTCAATGTTATGTGAAATCTGAACATAAATTACCTGAGATAACAGACGATGAAGATGCTATGTTAGCAGAAGCTTTTCACGTAGAAAACAATAGCCGATTAGGATGTCAAATTCAAATAACACCTGAATTAGAAGGATTAGAAATTGAATTAGCACCTGAAAGTTAATTACATTTGCAAAAAAAGGACCTGTAAAGATGCAATTTAAACAATACGATTTATCATTAAAAGATGATGTAGAAATTTTTACCAAACAATTATTTTATGCATTGTTTAATGATGTATGCCAAGAAAAAGCAAATCATTTAAAAGAAAAGTTTGTAAAAATTTTAAACGGTTTAGGGATTGAAAAAACACGAGAAGTATGGGCAGAGTACCAACAATCTTTTTGTGAAATACGAGAAAAGTTAGATTTAGATGCCCGAGCATTTGAAAAAACAGATCCGGCCTGTAAAAGCTTAGGAGAAGTTTACTTGGCATATCCCGGTTTTCATGCCATTGCAGTGTACAGATTAAGTCATGAACTCTATAAAATGAAACTTCCTATTTTGCCTAGAATGATGAGTGAATATGCACACGGATTAACCGGAACAGATATACACCCGGGGGCTACTATTGGAGATTCATTTTTTATAGATCATGCAACAGGAATTGTAATAGGAGAAACTACGGTGATAAAAAACAACGTAAAAATATACCAAGGAGTAACCTTAGGAGGAATTCAGGTTAAAAAAGAACTAGCTTCAACCAAAAGACATCCTACTATAGAAAGCAATGTAACCATTTACGCCAATGCAACTATATTAGGAGGAGAGGTAACCATTGGAAGTGATAGTATTATAGGAGCCAATGTATGTGTAACAGAATCAGTACCGGAAGGTTCTATTGTTACGTATGAATCAGAAAATAAAATTACAACCAGAAAATCATTTGTAAAATGATTTTTTAATTAAAGACAACCCAACCAACCATGAAAACTAAAACGATTACAGATAGTATTGGAAATACTCCTTTAGTTGAAATATCATCACTTATTAATAAAGAAGGCGTAAAAATACTATTAAAGCTAGAAGGAAATAATCCTGGCGGAAGTGTAAAAGATAGGGCGGCATACAATATGATTGCTGAAGCCATCCGACGAAAAAATATTAGAAAAGGAGATACGTTGGTAGAAGCAACCAGTGGAAACACAGGAATAGCCTTAGCCTTAATGGCTAAAGTTTTAGGAGTTAATATGGTGTTGGTAATGCCGGAAAATGCTACGGAAGAACGTGTAAAAACAATGAAGTCGTACGGAGCAGAAGTTATTTTAACACCGGCTAAAGACGGAATTGAAGGTTCAAGAGATAAAGCATTGGCATTACGATATAAAGAAGGTTATTTTATGCTAAACCAGTTTGAAAATAACGATAACTGGAAAGCGCACTACAAAACAACAGGACCGGAAATTTGGGAAGATACAGAAGGAGAAGTTACTCACTTTGTATCGGCCATGGGAACTACCGGAACCATTATGGGAGTCTCTTCCTATTTAAAAGAAAAAAATCCGGCGGTTCAAATTGTGGGAGCACAACCAAAAGAAGGTTCAAGCATTCCGGGAATTAGAAGATGGTCACCGGAATATTTACCTAAAATTTTTGATAGAAATAAAGTAGATGAAATACTAGAGGTTAGTGAGGAAGAAGCTACGGAAATGACACGTAGATTAGCCAGAGAAGAAGGAATTATGGCAGGAATGAGTAGCGGTGGAGCTTTACATATAGCCTTAGAGGTAGCTAAAAAAATAGATAAAGGAGTTATTGTAGCTATTGTTTGTGATAGAGGAGACAGGTATCTGTCATCAGACTTGTATAATTACGATATCTAATTGATATAGAAAATTCAATTACAGAGAATAAAAAGCATTTAAATCGCACAAATTTGTTAATTTCAAAAGATTATAAAAGAGGTGGGGCAGGATATTTTATATGTTCAAAAATTATATGTTATCTATTAATTAGTTAAAATCATAGCTAAGGGTAATTATAAAAATGGAGGTTAATTTGTTGATTGCATAGTACTTTTTTTATTCAAGTAGCAAGATAATTAAAAGGACTAGAATTTTTAATTTTACAGATATTCAGATTACTATTTTTATATATTGTTTGGTAATATTTATCTTAAATTTGTAAAGATTTCTCTAGCATGTTTGAATATTATCAAATGTCCTTCTTCACTATACTTATTTAAGTGTGCTTGATTAATTTCACTAGTCATTAATTCAGCCCATTCAAAAGGAACGTTATAGTCTTTTTCACCATGCCAGAATGTAACTGGAACTTTAATATTGCTTAATTCAAATCCCCAACTGTTTACCAGTAAATTAGAAATTTCATAAGCTACACCTTTGCTTCCATTTTTAAATGCTTCTTTAAACATACTTTCAATAACTTTCATGACCAAATCATTTTTTAAGACTTCTTGGTCAGGTTCACTCATAATTTTTAAAAAATTTCGTAGCGTTTTTTTGGGATTACTTACTATTTGTTTAGCTTGAAGTCTTAATATGATTTTTAATAAAAAAGGAAATGACTTTGCTAAACTCAGTATTATTTTAACTTTTTTAGATAAGTATTGTTTACTTTTTTTATTAAAAGGGGCAAAACCACTAATTATTGAAACTTTATAAATATTTTCAGGAAACAAATAGGTTAGCCCTAATACAAAAGGAGCCCCTGCTGACATTCCAGCTACAGAAAATATATTAATTCCTAAATGTTCTATTAACTCTTTTACATCTTCGGCAAAACTTAATATGGTACCACTTTGGTTAAAATCTGAAATTCCGTGGCCAGGGCGGTCGATAGAAATTATCCTTAAATTATTATCTGATACAAATGAAAGATCATAATGCATTTCAAGTCTGGAACTTTGTGATCCATGATAATAAATAATAGGGAAACCATCAATTTCACCATATTCTGCAAAACCTAATTTCCTTTTATCTTTTAATATAAAATACTGATTGATATTTTTCATTGCCATTTGTAAGTATGATTAATTGGGGAATTAGTCTCTTATTTAAACTTGTCATTTTCTCCTTTATTACACTTATACAATATTTTCTGTTGTTTTTTAATGTACGCAATAGAGTACGTTTGTTTTTAGGGGATTTATTTTAAATTGTCTTTTAACCTTTTTGCATAATTCTATTCTGTCGATAAGATTAGCTAGAAAATTTTAAACTTCTTTGCCTAACACTTTCAATTTAGATCCACTCATTTCCGATATAGTTTTTCAGATTGCCAATAAATAATATGAAGACATAGATTTTTTATTGAGTTTTTTATTGAATTTTTAATTAGCCCCAATGTTGGGGCATTCTTTTTCCTTTTTTAATTTATTTAAATCTCTATTGTATAACTCTTTTGTAAATTCTACAACCATATTTTTGTTCGTTGTTTTTGTCTTCATTTATATAAAACCTAATTGCTTCATAACTGTTTTTTTGTCGAAAATTTGAGTATGACCATTTATTAAATTGTCCTTGAAGTGATAAATGGTCATTCCTTTTGTGTTAATGGTTTTTATAGTTGGAGGGAATTCTCCAAGTTTCCCAAGATTTGTACCAGTTAAATTCCAAGTTACAGCCACATAATCTCTAACTTCAATAGCTGAAGTTATTTCAAAATTCATGTCAGGAAAAGGCTTGAAAGATCCTAATTCCATACGATTCTTAAATTCGGAATTGGATAGTGTTCTTCCTTCCCAAGGGTCATCTGGGTCAAGATGTATTGTATACTCATTATGGACATATTTTTCAATCTTTTCAAAATTCTTTTTATTCCAAATTTCATCCATAAATTCCCTTAAGAAAAATTCTTTGTTCATTTTGTTTTTTTTAATTAGATCTAACGTGTTTGTGTATACATTTGTAATACATAATTATACAATCATTGTTAGTATAATTATAATTGCATTCTATGTTTGCTAATTTAATAAATACTCATTTATTTTTATTACGAAATCCTATAAAATAAGACATTATAAGTTATAACTTGTAATTGATGTATATCCCTTAAAATTGCCATATTTTATTGAATAGCCTTGCTGACGCTGTCAGAAGCTTTCTGGCTTCTGGAAGTCATGCCTGTCTATAGAATGGTAAGCTTTTGAGTAATTTTTGCAGAAAGTTCATTAACTTAAAATGTTTTATCAAGAAAGGTGGAGAAAATAGACCTTTTGAAACCTTAGTAACCCTTTGTGCAAAAAATGAAAGTAATAAATTCTACTGCAAATAGCGGAGAGGTAACGAAAAGAAATTTTCTTCTTCTTTTCCTAATAACAGTAGGTGTTAAAATATCAGGAATGTCAAACATACATAACGAAATATAAAAACACATATTAGTAATTGACATAGCTTTGGCAGTATACCCTTTGGGTTGTTGTCCTGCCTCTATACGTTAAAAAGACAACTAAGAAATATACAAAAAGAGATGGTTGAATTAGAAGATTTGTTGTTAGAGAATGTAAAAAAGAGCTATCAAGAAGAAGTGACTTTATTAAAGTCTATCCCAGGAATAGGGGGTAAAACAGCATTAATGTTATTAGTTTTTACCGATGGGTTTAAGTGCTTTACTTCAGCAAAGGAGTTGTGTAGTTACGCAGGTATAACTCCTACTATTAGAGAATCAGGCAGCAGTATAAAAGAAAGACCTCGAATAAGTAAAAAGGGGAATCCAAAGCTTAGAAATTTATTGTTTATGTGTAGTTTTAATGCTTGTAAATACAACAAAACATGTAGAGAGCTTTATGACCGAATTGTAGCTAAGGATAAGAGTAAAAAACTTGCCTTAATAGCGGTGTGTAATAAGCTACTAAAACAAGCCTTTGCAATAGTAAAAAGAGGTTTGCCTTATGATGCAAATTATAAAAGTACTTTGGTTTAAAAAAGTATAAAATTTACTTGTTTTTTACCTCAGTTCTTTGTTGTATACCGTTTTTATTCATCTTTTTTTTCTGCGAACCCAAGTATGTAGCCGTTATTGTCCTTTAGGTAAAATTCACGCATTCCGTACCAAGCTGTTTTTAGTTCGGTAGGGTTCAAGCCTTTGTTCTTAATTTGCTCGTAAAAACCGTCAATTCCGTCAACTTCCATATAAAACGAAACACTGGCCGATAATGGAAGTTCCTTTGCAAAAACTACATCTCTTTTGAAACTTTCTGTTCTTTGAAACATCATTTCAACATTGTCTTTGTTTACTAAAGCATAGACATATTCTTTGTCATCAGCAAATGATTGTTCTATTCCGTCTTGTGTTTCGGAAACAACCATTACAAGAGAAAACCCTAAAAAGGATTGATAAAATTCTACTGTTTTTCTAATGTTCTTGACCTCAAAGTTTGGTGTTAATTTGTTTACTTTCATTTTATTGATTTTATTTATGAAGTAAATTTAAGTCGCTTCAATGGTTGTCAATTGTAAAAATCGGTCGTTTTTGTTCAAGTACAGATTTGTTGGTGTCGAACCTGTTATTTGCTTTACCTGCTTGATAAAATGGGCTTGGTCGTAATAATCGTTTTCGGGAAAAAGTTTGCCGTTTGCAATGTGTTTTAGCGAAGAATGGCATTTTAATATATTGCAGAATGTTTTGAGCGAAAAACCGAAACGACTGTTAAAGTACCTGTTGATTTGCCGACTGCTCCAAAAAATCCTTTCTGAAATTTCTTGGACTGAAATTTTGCCCTTTTGCTCATAAAGAATCTTGAATAGCTCAAATTTTCTATTGTCAATTTCTTTTAGGTTTTCGAGTCCGTATTGCAGTTTCTTGGTTATCGAATCCGTAAATTTCTCAAAATTGTAAAGGTCAAAACTTTGGAAGCCCAAAGTCGTTAATGGCAGTTCTGTTTTTGTGTTTTTGAGTTCTTTGATTGACTGTTTAAAAACATACTCGGCAGAAATCAGTTTGAAACGAACGCCAATCAGTTTGGTGTTCTCTGGTATGGAAATTTTGATTTGTTTTGTCCAAACTCCTGTCAGCGATACTTTTATTATTTGCCCATTTTTGATTTCAAAAATCAGGTCGAAAAATCCATCAGGAAGTATTTCAAAGTCGCATTCCTTTTCACAAGTCTCAAACTCCCAAAAACTTTTTATGAAGTTGGAAATAAATTCTTTGGTATGTATTTCTTGATAGTTCACTTGTTTTTTCTCAAATGACATACAACTTATTTATATACATACAAAATACATCGTTATACCACCCTTTTAGTAGTGTTATTGTTATATTTTATATTTGTTTATACAGCCAACTAATTTAACGAATACTCATTTATTTTTCTTACGGAATCCCATAAAATAAGATATTTAAATTCGGACTTTGATATCCCGGCATGCTCCTTTAACATCGCGGCGCAGGACTTTGATATCCCGGCACGCTCCTTTAATACCACGGCGCAGGACTTTGCTATCCCGGCACGCTCCTTTAACACCACGGCGCAGGACTTTGCTATCCCGGCATGCTCCTTTAACACCACGGCATAGGACTTTGATATCCCGGCACGCTCCTTTAACATCACGGCATAGGACTTTGATATCCCGGCACACTCCTTTAACATCACGGCGCGGGATTTTGATATCCCAGCGCGTTCCGTTAATATTAAGGCGTAAATAGTAGTCTATTAATAAGGGTTTAGAGTAAATAATTGCCTGATTAAAGTCTATACGTATAAAAAATACAATTGTTTTTTCAATTTTTTAAATATCGACTTTTGTATTATTTGATTTTAATTTTTTTATTTCCATTTGAGAATAAATTAAATGGAGTAGTAAAGATATAATAACAAGAACACTTCTTAAACTAGCTGAGTTATACTCAGCTAAAAAATTAAACTTACTAATAGCCCATAAAAAAATAAATAGTAAACCAGAAGATAGAGAGATGATTCTTAATGCTTTTTTCATGATTGTTGATTAGTTTTAAGTTAGTTATAATAAAAAAGGAATATTGTTTAACTTTATATATGACGGATTTTAAAAAAAATGTTACATCATGTTGTAAAAAATAGGAATAAGCTACTAGAAGAGTAACTATTTTTTTCATTGTTAGTACTTAGATTCAGATTACAATAAACAGATGTTTTGTATTAAAAAAATAAAGAACTTAGTTTTAAATGGAAAGTCCGTTAAGACCAAGAGCTGGTTCGTGATAATTTAGGGTTTTAGGACTAGTAATAAAACAATTCTGATTGCAAAGAATACATAACTCTTAGTACACTTTGTAAATACCCATAAAAAAACAACGCTAAATAAAAAATAATTTGTTTCTTTGCACGAAAGTTCATTAACTTAAAATGTTGTTATCAAGAAAGGTGGAGGGAATAGACCCTTTGAAACCTTAGCAACCCTTTGTGCAAACAAAGAAGGTGCTAAATTCTACTGCAAATAGCGGAGAGATAACGAAAAGAAATTTACTTCCTCTTTTCCTGATAACAATAGGTATTAAAATATCAGGAATGTCAAACATACATAACGAAATACAAAAACGCATATTAGTACTTGACGGTGCTATGGGTACGATGCTTCAGCAATATAAATTTTCGGAAGAAGATTTTCGAGGAGAACGTTTTAAAGAATATCCCACACCGTTAAAAGGAAATAATGATTTATTATCAATTACGCAACCCGAAGCAGTAAAAGAAGTTCATAGAAAATACTTTACTGCCGGAGCCGATATTGTAGAAACCAATACCTTTTCAGGAACTACGATTGCTATGGCCGATTATCAAATGGAAAATTTGGTATATGAGCTCAATTATGAGTCGGCTAAAATAGCCAAAGAAGTAGCAGATGAGTTTACGGCAAAAGAACCTCACAAGCCTCGTTTTGTTGCCGGTTCTATAGGACCAACCAACAGAACCGCCAGTATGTCGCCTGATGTAAATGATCCCGGTTACAGAGCCGTAACATTTGATGAATTACGAGTGGCGTATAAGCAACAAGTAGAGGCATTGTTAGATGGCGGAGCCGATCTTTTATTAGTAGAAACTATTTTTGATACCCTAAATGCCAAAGCAGCATTGTTTGCCATAGAAGAGGTAAAAGCAGAAAGAAATAAAGAAATTCCGGTAATGGTTTCCGGAACCATTACAGATGCTTCCGGTAGAACGCTATCAGGACAAACAGCTGAAGCTTTTTTAATCTCAGTATCACACATTCCGTTATTATCGGTAGGGTTTAACTGTGCTTTAGGAGCTAACCTATTGCAACCACATTTAGAAGCGATCGCTTCTAAAACTCCCTTTGCTATTTCTGCACATCCTAATGCAGGTTTACCTAATGCTTTTGGAGAATATGATGAAACCCCTCAAGAAACTGCTAATCAGATAGAAGAATATTTAAAGAAGAATTTAATCAATATTATAGGAGGTTGCTGCGGTACCACACCTGCCCATATTAAAGCAATAGCAGAGGTAGCAGCGAAATACAAACCACGTAATTATGGTGGTTGATGGTTGTTAGTTTTTAGTTGATTAGAATTTTGAAGAAATAAAAATGAAGAGTATGAATTATACAGAGTTGGATGTTTGGAAATACACAAGAGAATTGGTGAAACTTGTTTATTTATTAACACAATCGTTTCCAAAAGAAGAAATGTATGGCTTAACAAATCAAATCCGAAGAAGTGTTGTATCTATTCCTTCAAACATTGCAGAAGGTATAGGAAGACAATCTAATAAAGAAACCATTCACTTTTTATATATAGCAAAGGGTTCATTACAAGAAGTAGAAACCCAATTATATGTATCTTTTGATTTAGGGTATCTTAAAAATGAAGACCTAGAAAGTATTCTTGATAAAGTAACATCTTGCAAAAAAATAGTAAACGGTTTTATTAACTACTACAAAAAGTTATGATTGAAAAAATAAACCAACAACCAACAACGAATAACCTACAACCTACTAAAAAGTATATGAAGTTATCCGGTTTAGAACCGTTAATTATTACACCCGAAAGTAACTTTATTAATGTAGGAGAACGAACCAATGTTGCAGGATCACGTAAATTTCTTCGATTAATAAAAGAAGAAAGGTTTGATGAAGCCTTGGCTATTGCACGTCATCAGGTAGATGGAGGTGCACAAATTATCGATATTAATATGGATGATGGGTTGATTGATGGGAAAGAAGCCATGGTACGCTTTTTAAACTTAATAGCTTCCGAACCGGATATTGCCAGAGTGCCTATTATGATTGACAGTTCTAAATGGGAAATCATAGAAGCAGGACTGCAAGTAGTACAAGGAAAATCGGTAGTAAACTCTATTTCTTTAAAAGAAGGAGAAGAAAAATTTATATGGGAAGCTACGCAGATTAAACGATACGGTGCAGCAGTAATAGTAATGGCTTTTGACGAGGTAGGGCAAGCAGATACTTATGAACGTAGGATTGAAATTGCGGAGCGTTCGTATAAAATACTAACCGAGGTTGTCGGTTTTCCGGCAGAAGATATCATTTTCGATTTAAACATCTTTCCGGTGGCAACCGGTATGGAAGAACATAGAAAAAATGCGTTAGATTTTATAGAAGCTACTCGTTGGGTACGTGAAAATTTACCGCATGTAAGCGTAAGTGGAGGAGTGAGTAATGTATCATTTTCTTTTAGAGGAAACAACGTAGTACGTGAAGCCATGCACTCGGTGTTTTTATATTATGCGATTAAAGCAGGAATGAATATGGGAATTGTGAATCCGACCATGTTAGAAGTATATGATGACATTCCGAAGGATTTACTAGAACATATTGAAGATGTTGTTTTAGACAGAAGAGATGATGCCACTGAGCGCTTATTAGAATTTGCTGAAACTGTAAAAGGAAAACAAAAAGAAGACGATACTACGGTTTTAGAATGGAGAACACTGCCGTTACAAGAACGTATTACACACGCTTTAGTAAAAGGAATTGACGCGTTTATAGAAGAAGATGCTGAAGAAGCCCGATTAAGTGTTGAAAAACCGCTACATGTAATTGAAGGTCATTTAATGGCGGGAATGAATGTGGTAGGAGATTTATTTGGTGAAGGAAAAATGTTTTTACCTCAGGTAGTAAAATCTGCCAGAGTCATGAAAAAAGCAGTGGCTTATTTGAATCCGTTTATTGAAGCAGAAAAAAGCGAAGAGCAAAAAGCACTAGGAAAAATATTAATGGCTACCGTAAAAGGTGATGTACATGATATTGGTAAAAACATTGTATCTGTAGTATTGGGCTGTAACAATTATGAAATTGTAGATTTAGGAGTGATGGTACCTCCGGAAAAAATTATAGAAACAGCCAAAAAAGAAAATGTAGATGCTATAGGATTAAGTGGTCTTATAACGCCTTCGTTAGATGAAATGGTGTATTTAGCCAAAGAAATGGAACGTCAGAATTTTAATATTCCATTACTTATTGGAGGGGCAACCACTTCTAAAGCACATACGGCAGTTAAAATAGACACACAATACAAAAGTGCGGTTGTACATGTTAACGATGCCTCAAGAGCAGTAACGGTAGTAGGAGACTTACTTAATAAAAACACTAAAAACGAGTATGTAGCTAAACTAAAAAAAGATTATGAAGAGTTTAGAACTAAGTTTTTAAAACGAGGTAAGGAAAAGCATTACATAACCATAGAGGAGGCCAGAGAGCGAAAGTTTACCATAGATTGGAATACCTCAAAAATTTATAAGCCAAAAGAATTGGGTGTACAAAAACTGGAACAAATCAGCTTAAAAGAATTAGTGCCGTTTTTTGATTGGAGTCCTTTTTTCCGTTCGTGGGATTTACATGGAAAATTCCCGGATATATTAGAAGATGAACTGGTAGGAAAAGAAGCCTCTACTTTATATGAAGATGCACAAAAAATGTTGCAACAAATTATAGAAAAGCAAGCGTTAAAACCCAAAGCAATTTTTGGCTTGTTTGAAGCAAACACGATTAACGATGATGATATATCTGTGCAAAAGAAAGGTAATGAAGTAGCTGTGTTTAGAACCCTACGTCAACAATTAAAAAAGAGAGATAATAAACCCAGTTTTGCGTTGGCCGATTTTATTGCCCCGAAAGCAAGCGGAAAACAAGATTACGTAGGAGCCTTTTGTACGGCTATTTTCGGAGCAGATGAACTGGCTACGAAATATAAAGAAGTCCACGACGATTATAATGCCATTATGGTACAGGCAATTGCCGACCGTTTTGCAGAAGCCTTTGCAGAGTATTTACATCATAGAGTAAGAACTAAACATTGGGGTTATGCATCTGAAGAAAGCTTGAGTAATGATGAGCTGATAAAAGAAGTTTATAAAGGAATCCGTCCGGCACCGGGATATCCTGCTTGCCCGGATCATCTTGAAAAAGAAACCATTTGGAGCTTGTTACAGGTAGAAGAAAATATAGGAGTAACCTTAACCGAAAGCCTAGCCATGTGGCCTGCAGCAGCTGTTTCAGGATATTATTTTGCTAATGAAGAGGCCAAATATTTTGGTTTAGGTAAAATAACAGATGACCAGGTTAGAGATTTTGCTGCAAGAAAAAATATTACACTAGAAAAAGCAAGAAAATGGTTGCATCCGGCCATATCGGATAACTAAAATTATGAGAAAAATCGAATTTATAGAATTAACCCTGGGAAGTCATAAAATAGTACATGGGTACAGCCAAAATAATGAAGAAGTTATTGAAGAGGTAACGATAGAAAATTTTTCAAAAAAGCTGGTAGCCATCTCTAGAATTAAATCTGTTAGTGAAAAATACATTTTAACCGATTATGTTGATGGAAGATGGATTTACTGGGAGTATAAAGAAGACTTTGAGACAATTAAAAACAAACTACTAAATGAATAACTCTTTAGATAGAGCAACCATATGAAAGTAACAGAACACATAAAAAAGGCCAAAGGGAAAACCTTATTTTCATTTGAAATAGTACCTCCTCAAAAAGGACAAAACATACAAGAGCTTTATAATAATATAGATCCGTTAATGGAGTTTAAGCCTCCGTTTATAGATGTAACTACTTCCAGAGAAGAGTATGTATATATTCCTAAACAAAACGGATTGTTAGAAAAGAAAGTAACCCGTATGCGCCCGGGTACAGTTGGAATTTGTGCCTCGTTAAAATATAAATATAATGTAGATGCAATTCCTCATGTATTGTGTGGAGGATTTACCAAAGAAGAAACAGAATATGTGTTGGTTGATTGTCATTATTTAGGAATAGATAACGTAATGGCTTTAAGAGGAGATGCAAGAAAAGATCAACAATACTTTAAAGCATCTGATGGAGGTAACCATTATGCGTCAGATTTGGTAAAACAAATTAGCGATTTAAACAAAGGAAAGTATCTGCACGAAATTATTGAAACCCCGCACAAATCTGATTTTTGTATCGGAGTAGCCGGCTATCCTGAAAAACACTTAGAATCGCCAAGTTTAGAAAGTGATTTAAAGCGTTTAAAAGAAAAAGTTGATGCCGGAGCAGATTATGTAGTAACACAAATGTTTTTTGATAATAACAAGTATTTTGACTTTGTAAAGAGAGCGAAAGAAGCAGGTATAAACGTACCTATTATTCCGGGGATTAAACCATTAGCTGTAAAACGTCATCTACAAATTTTACCACAAATCTTTCGTTTAGATTTACCTCAGGAATTAGTTGAAGCTGTTGAAGCTTGTAAAGATAGCAAGGAAGTAAGACAGGTTGGAATAGATTGGGCAATTCAACAAAGTAAAGAGCTGGTTAAAGCCGGAGTACCGGTGGTGCATTATTATTCAATGGGTAAATCAAGTAATGTAAAAGCAATAGCCAAAGAAATTTTTTAGTTTAATTTTTATTTAAATAGCCAACCTCTTCAAACGCAATTTTGAAGGGGTTTTTTGTTTAAAAAAGGGCATAAAAAAAGGAGCTTATTTGGGGTAAGCTCCCAATTTCAAACATTTAATTAAACTAAACTTTTTAATTTTTAAAACGGTTAGTTATTCCTTAGATGCAAAAACTATAAAAAGGTTGCTTCTGATATGGTTATTTTTTTAAAAAAAGCATAAAAAAAACTCTTAACAATTAAGTTAAGAGCTTTTTGTGACCTCGGCAGGATTCAAACCTGCAACCTCTTGAGCCGTAATCAAGTGCACTATTCAGTTATGCTACGAGGCCGTTGTTTTGCGGGTGCAAATATATGACTATTTTTTAGATATAAAAAATTATTTTTCAATTTCTTCTTTAAAATTTTCAATAATATTTTTAGATTCCTCTAAATCAGTAGTCAAAACAAAAAGTTCTACAGCATCCCCTGTAGTTCCAAATCCTGCTAATCTGCCAGATTCTTTTTCATCTTTAATAATAAAACGAGCATTTTCTTCTTCTAATAAAGAAGCTAACCTGTTTACTAAAATTGCAGATCCTGTAAATACTTTGGTATATCCTTCCATACGATGTAATTTTTTATTTTAATGAATTTATAGTGACAAAAGCTCTCCATCCAATAATAGCTAATTGTAATTTCGAAGCTTTACTAATATCTAACTTCCTTTTCGTAAAAGAAGGTAAAATAAGCTTATTCAGCTTAGCCAGTAGTGTAAAAAGAGATTTTTTCATTATTGAGTTAATAGATAATCAAAAATAATGAAAAATATGGATAAAAAATAATGACAGAGTGTTCTTATGCACTCTGTCAATGATTGTCTTTTTCTTTTTATTTATCTTTTTCCATCATTTTCTTAGCTAAGTCAGCTCCGATTAATGATTCTAGCAAATTCCCACTATTTCCGTTTTTACCACTTTCTATATAAGTAGAAGGTAGTTTTAAATCTTTCAATTCTTTAGCAACTCCCACGGCGGATTTATATTCCCATTCGGCACGTTCTTGAGGTGTTAAACCGGCACTTACTAATTTTTGGTTTTCATAAGCTTGTGCATCGGCAGCCAGTTTTTTACTTTTAGCTTTAAACTGCTCAACCTCATATTGCTTTTTCTCTTTTATTAAGTTAAACTCGGCAACTTTTGCTTCTGTTTCAGCAGCTATGGTTTGTTGAATTTGAGCTTTTTCTAATCGGGCACGTTCTTTAGCTTTTTCAGCTTCACCTTTAGCCTTTTCTTTTTGAGCTCTGTAAAATTCGCGTTCAGCTTGTTGTTTCTCTAATTGTGTTTGAGCAACTTCTTCTTTTTGTAATTGTAAACGATTGTCAAAAGTTTCTTCCCAATCAATTTCAGTTACTACCGCTTGTACTACTGTTAATCCGTATGACTTTAATGAATTTCCTCTCACGCGAACGGGTTGATTATCTTGTATTTTAATTCTAAACCTTTTCTGACGCGATTCTTTATTAGGAACAGTCCTTACTACGGTACTGTCACCAATAATTTCAGGCTTTTCATTATCTGAATACTCCTCTAACACATACATTCCGTTTTCTAACTGATCTTGAAAATAACGGTCAAAATCTGCCGCCTGTCCTGAAATATAATCTTGAGCAGCCATTAGCTTACAAGTGTTTTTTATAGATTGATCTATGTTAGGAATAATACGCGAACGAATTAAGTTCTTTTCAGTCTTGTTTCTGTCGGCAACAGATAAAAACTGAGACTCATCTGTAATGTCAATACTAATTACTATAGAAGTCGCTATTTCTCCTTTTACCGCATCGTTAAATTCCCACTGTCTGGCTTTATCAACGTATGCATATTTACTTTGATCGCCTAAATTTCCGTTTGGATCAGGAATAACATATTTAATAGGCATTTCAAACTGGATAGGAATTAAACGTCCCCACATTTTAGTATTAATCCCCTGTCTGAAAACAGCTTTTTGAGTTCCCCACGGATATTGAACAGCATAGGCAGTACCTGGTTCTGCGTAAAAAAACATGCCGGTTATAATGCTCATGATAATTCCGATAAAGGTTAACTGAATACTACGAGCAGTAGTAAACCATTTTAAATACTTGTTGTTTTTTAGAATAGAGTTGAAAACCAACGTTGTTATTCCAATAATAATTAATAAAATTCCAATAAATGTTAACATAAGTAATAGTGATTTTTAAGAGTTGATTAAATAAAATGTTGAATAATAAATACTGCAAATTGAACAATAAGAACAATTATTTTCAGTGTAATAGTGATCATTAGTTTTGGTTGTTTTTGTTAATAAAAAAAGGGTTAATTCCGGAATTGTTTTTTGAAGATATAACAAAGTGAATTATCCTTCCAAAAGTTTTAAAGAGAATTAATTAATTTGAATTGGAATATGTAGTTTAAAAAGTTATTTGTGTTTTAAATTAAAACTTATGTTTCTTGTTTTGAATTTTAAATTTTAATTGTAAATGTTGTTTGTTGTTTTAAATGTTAATGAATTAAAGGCGTTTTTTTTACTGCTTTTTTAAAGTAAAGGAAATGTTGTTTTTTAAATGACTAAAAAGCGAGGTTCAATTTTGAGTGAAGAAAAAATTGCTTCATTTTTTAGAGGAGAGAAGAGTCTGAATTTTGAGTTTATTTTTGCTGGTTAAAACCCTATCTTCGCAAAAAAATAATTCATGAGTATTGTATATATCATTATAGGTTTAATATTATTAGTTTTTGGAGGAAATTGGTTGCTAAAAGCTGCGGTAGGGTTATCATTAAAATTGAACATTCCTAAAATTGTCATAGGGATGACTGTGGTATCTTTTGCTACTTCTGCACCGGAGTTAATAGTGAGTGTTAAATCTGCCTTAGACGGGGCTACAGGATTAGCTTTAGGAAATGTTATAGGGTCTAATATTGCTAATTTGGCCTTAGTACTGGCTATAACAATTATTCTATCACCTATAGATGTACAAAAAAGTTTTTACAAAACAGATTGGCCTGTAATGATGATTGCTTCTATTATGTTGTATTTTTTTATCGTAGATGATAAAACCATACAAACCTATGAAGGAATGATACTTTTTGTAACTCTGATAGCTTTTTTAATTTACCTTTTACGTTTTCAAAAACAAGCCGTTGTTGATGAAATGCCGGAAGATGATGAAGAGTTGCCTTTATATAAAATAGTGTTGTTTTTAGCTATTGGAGGATTAGGTTTGTGGGGAGGTTCTGAGCTATTAATTAACGGATCGGTAACTTTAGCCAAAAGCTTAGGGGTGAGTGATGCGGTTATTGGAGTAACCGTAGTTTCTGTAGGAACCAGTATACCGGAATTAGCTGCGTCAGTAATAGCGGTGTTGAAAAAAGAAAAAGCCATTTCTTTAGGAAACTTAATAGGTTCTAACGTGTTTAATATTTTAGCGGTTTTAGGTATTACAGCTATGATTACTCCTATCGAGGTTAAGGCAGATGCTTTAAGTTTAATACAGAAAGATATTTATTGGATGCTAGCAATTTCATTTGCTGTTTTACCATTAGTTTTTATACCGAAAGGTTTGCGTTTAGGATGGAGAGATGGAGTACTGTTATTAATAGCATATGCTGTTTTTGTGTACTTTACCATTTCATAATAAAAAGAAATATTATAAACATAAAAAAACCGCCAATTGACGGTTTTTTTATGGGATTAAAGAAGCTTTATAATTAAGCTGTAATCTTTGCGCTTTTAACTGTTTCAACAATTCTTCCGGCAACTTTATAAGGATCGGCATTAGAAGCAGGTCTTCTATCTTCTAACCAACCTTTCCAGCCTTTTTCAACTGTAATAATTGGAATACGGATTGATGCTCCACGATCAGAAACACCATAGCTAAAATCGTTGATAGAAGCCGTTTCGTGTTTACCTGTTAAACGTTGATCGTTATACTCACCATATACATTAATGTGTTCTTTTGTTACCGGACGGAAAGCTTCACAAACTTTTTCGTAAGTCTCTTTGCTACCGCAAGTTCTTAATAAAGTATTAGAGAAGTTAGCATGCATTCCTGAACCATTCCAGTCACCTTTAATTGGTTTTGGATGGTACTCAATGTAATACCCGTACTTTTCAGTTAATCTGTCAAGTAAATAACGAGCTACCCAAATTTCATCACCGGCTTTTTTAGCACCTTTAGCAAATAATTGAAATTCCCATTGTCCGCAAGCTACCTCTTGGTTAATACCTTCAAAAGTTAATCCGGCAGCAATACATAAGTCAGCATGTTCTTCAACAAAATCTCTACCATGTGTGTTTTTTCCACCTACAGAGCAGTAGTACATACCTTGAGGCCCAGGATATCCACCAATAGGGAATCCTAAAGGAAGTTGAGTGTGAGTATCCATAATAAAATACTCTTGCTCAAAACCAAACCAGAAATCGTTATCATCATCATCAATAGTTGCACGAGCGTTGGTAGGGTGTGGAGTACCGTCAGAATTTAAAACTTCTGTCATTACTAAAAAACCATTTTCACGAGCAGGATCCGGGTAAATAGCTACAGGCTTTAACAAACAATCAGAGCTACCTCCTTCTGCTTGTTTAGTAGAAGAACCGTCAAAAGACCAAATAGGACAGTCTTCTAATTTACCACTAAAGTCTTCAACAACTTTAGTTTTACTTCTCATGTTTTGTGTTGGATAGTAACCATCTAACCAAATGTACTCTAGTTTTGATCTTGTCATGATGTATGTTTTTTTAATAATATAATTGTTGCTGTGTTGTTTACGATGCAAAAATGATTATTTTTTTAATTACCCCCAAATTTTTAAGGGTGTTTTTTTATTAGATGTATGTAAAATTAATATTACCCCTATTTTTTTAGGGGTAATTGTTTTTAATTGTTATTTTTGAGTCACTTTAAAAATAATATTATGTCTGCTATTCGATTTAATGCATTACAGGAAACCCTAAACAGAAGTTCAATACTAATTAGTGAAACTAAAAAAAGATCTGAGTTATTTGCTGAAAATGTTTTTAATGAAAAAGCAATGCGACAGCATATGACCAAAGAAGCTTATCAAAGTGTGATAGATGCTATAGAATTCGGATCTAAAATAGATAGAAAAATAGCAGATCAGATAGCGGTAAGTATGAAAGATTGGGCTATTTCAAAAGGAGCTACTCATTATACACATTGGTTTCAGCCCTTAACCGGTGCTACAGCAGAAAAACACGATGCTTTTTTTGAAACCATTGAGGGTGGTGGGGCTATGGAACGATTTGACGGAAGTCAATTGGTACAACAAGAACCGGATGCCTCTTCGTTTCCTAACGGAGGCATACGTAATACCTTTGAAGCAAGAGGGTACACTGCTTGGGATCCTACATCACCAGCTTTTATATATGGTACCACTTTATGTATTCCTACTGTTTTTGTAGCGTATACCGGAGAGGCATTAGATAATAAAGCCCCTTTGTTACGTGCTTTGCAGGCAGTAGATGAAGCAGCAACAGCGGTTTGTAAATTTTTTGATAAAAACGTAACTAAAGTCAATGCAACCTTAGGGTGGGAGCAAGAATATTTTTTAATAGATAAAGCCTTAGCGGCAACTCGCCCTGATATTATGATGACAGGAAGAACGCTTTTAGGCCATTCTTCAGCTAAAGGGCAACAATTAGACGATCATTATTTTGGTTCAATCCCCTCAAGAGTTATGAATTTTATGAGAGATTTGGAACAAGAGTGTATGTTATTAGGAATACCTGTGAAAACAAGACACAATGAAGTGGCGCCTAATCAGTTTGAATTAGCTCCTATTTTTGAAGAAGCTAATTTGGCGGTAGATCATAACTCTTTATTAATGGATGTGATGGAAAAAGTATCACAGCGTCATCATTTTAAAGTGCTTTTTCATGAGAAACCCTTTGCAGGAATAAATGGGTCGGGTAAACATAACAACTGGAGTTTATCAACCAATACAGGAGTTAATTTATTAAGCCCAGGAAAAACACCAATGAAAAACCTACAGTTTCTTACCTTTTTTGTAAATACCATAAAAGCGGTATGTGATTACGAAGAATTGATAAGAGCTTCTGTGGCAAGTGCCAGTAACGATCATAGATTAGGAGCTAATGAAGCGCCGCCGGCTATTATATCTGTATTTATCGGGTCGCAATTATCTGAGGTGTTAGACGAATTAGAAAATGTTACCAAAGGGAAGTTATCACCGGAAGAAAAAACAGATTTAAAATTAAATATTGTAGGAAAGATCCCTGAAATCTTATTAGATAATACGGATAGAAACCGAACGTCACCTTTTGCTTTTACCGGAAATAAATTTGAATTACGTGCGGTAGGCTCATGGTCAAACTGTGCAGGTCCAATGACGGTGTTAAACACCATTATAGCCAAGCAGTTGAAAGATTTTAAAAATGAAGTAGATGTTTTGGTAGAAGAAAAAAAATTGAAAAAAGATGAGGCTGTATTTAATGTATTAAGAGAGTACATAAAAGCCTCTAAAAAAATTAGATTTGAAGGAGATGGTTATGGAGAAGCTTGGGAAAAAGAAGCTAAAAAACGCGGACTGAGTAATAATAAAACCACTCCGGAAGCTTTAAAAGCCAGAGTTTCTGATAAAACGATTGCTCTTTTTGAAGAGATGGGAGTTATGAACAGGGTAGAAGTAGTAGCCAGACATGAAATAGAATTGGAAGAATATGCAAAACGCATTCAAATTGAAGGTAGAGTTTTGGCGGACATGGCAAGAAATCATATTATTCCTATAGCAATTCAATACCAAAATACCTTAATAAAAAATGTAAAAGGTTTAAAAGAGATATTTGAAGAGCATTACGAAAGCTATGCCGGAGAGCAAATAGATTTGATTAAAAAAATATCAAGTCATATTGCAGAAATAAACTCTAAAGTAGAGCGTATGACGGAAGAGCGAAAAAAAGCCAATAAGCTAAAAGGGCAAAAAAATGCAGAAACGTACTGTAATAAGGTAAAGCCTTATTTTGAAGAAATTCGTTATCACGCTGATAAGTTAGAATTATTGGTAGATGATAATTTATGGCCGTTAACTAAATATAGAGAACTCTTATTTACCAGATAATGAATGATAAAATAACCCTTACAAGAACTAATTCTGATAATGAGAATTTTATTGGTTTAGTGGAAGAACTAGATACTTATCTTTCAGGAATTAACGGAGATCAGGATGCTTTTTTTAAACAATTCAATACAATAGATACACTGCAACACGTAGTTATTTGTTATTTAGATAAAATCGCTGTGGGTTGCGGAGCGTTTAAAATAGTAACCGATGAAACGGTTGAAGTAAAACGAATGTATGTGAAACCCAAATACAGAGGTAATAACATAGGTACATTGGTGTTGAAAGAACTGGAAAAATGGGCAAAAGAAGAACGTTTTGAAACTATTATTTTAGAAACAAGTAAAACAATGGAGCCTGCGGTAAACTTGTATCGAAAAAATGAATATGCTATTATACCTAACTACGAACCTTACAAAGATGTAGAGTCAAGTGTGTGTTTTAAAAAAAGTATCGGACTTAATATTTTAAGTTAATTAATAAGGAGTAATGATAACTGTAACTCAACTTACCGAGTACCATTGGGAAGAAGTAGCCGAAATATTTAAGGAAGGCATACAAACAAAGAATGCTACTTTTAGAACTCAAGTTCCTGATTGGCAAGAGTGGGATATTACACATCACTCGCACTCTAGATTGGTGGCTGTTGATAATGGTAAAGTTTTAGGCTGGTGTGCATTGGCTCCGGTATCTGCGCGTTTTGAATATAGAGGAGTAGCTGAGGTAAGTATTTATATTGCATTAGATTCCGTAGGAAAAGGTATTGGAAGTATGCTTATGAATGCTGTTATTGAATCTTCTGAAGAAAATGGAATTTGGACTTTGTATTCAAGTTTATTTCCGGAAAACACGGCTAGTGTTAATCTACATATTAAAAAAGGATTTAGGCGTATCGGAATCCGTGAAAAAATAGCTCAATTAGATGGGGTTTGGAGAGATACCGTTTTGTATGAAAGGAGAATTCCTGAATAAATACCAATAACAAAAAAACGTATCACGTGAACACGTGATACGTTTGTAATGAAAACTAGTCAAACATAATCGTTTGTCTTAACCTGTGATAAAAATAAATAGAAGGTATTTTTTCGCTTGCTACATTTCCGACTTTCAATATTCAAAACACATATATTATTGTTTCAAAATCGACAAATGTTTTCTTTTTTGGAAAATAAGAAGAAAATAGAGTATAAGTTTGTCTTTTACAAAACAAACTTATACCGTAATATAAATATAATCTGGGGGGAATTAATCAAACAAGCAACTGTCATATTCTAATGAAGTTGGTTAAGTAAAATTAAAAAAGTAACTTTTAAAACGAAATAGATAGCAGCCCTAAAAAATAACTGGTATTACTAGGTATGATATAGGTAGAAAAACTGTGTCGTCCTAAAAAACCATTACAGTTTTTTAGTATGATTAAAGATATAAAATCTCTCAACAAACATGTGTTTGTT
>NZ_JBOCUK010000013.1:0-94760 GCF_050606265.1 Tenacibaculum sp. TC6
AATGGCGATGGTACTTGGACATTAACCATTCCAACCGGAAATGAAATCCCGGAAGGAACGTATGATGTAACAGTAGAAGCAACCGATGCAGCGGGTAACACAAGTTCAGATATCACGACAGATGAATTAGTGATTGGAATAGATACAGATGGAGATGGCATTATAGATTCAATAGATGTAGACGATGATAATGATGGTATTTCAGATGTGGTAGAAGGAACAGGGGATACTGATGGTGATGGTATTCCGGATTATTTAGATTTAGATAGCGATAATGATGGAATTCTAGATGTAGATGAAGGAGGTAATGGCGCATTAGATACTAACGGAGACGGAGTTATTGATTCAAATGATACAGGATTCTTAGATGCAAATGGAGATGGAATGGCAGATGGTGTGGTAGATGCACCGGATACTGATGGAGATAGTGTTCCAGATTATTTAGATCTAGACAGTGATAATGATGGAATAAACGATGTTATAGAAGATGACAATGTAGATGCTAATAATGATGGAATGGTAGATGGAACTGATGCAGATGGCGATGGTATTTTAAGTGGAGCAGATGCAGATGATACTATTTTTGGAGAAGGAAATGGAGGAGAACCTGATAACACAGATACTGATGGTGATGGTGTTCCTAATTACTTAGATCTTGATAGTGACGATGATGGAGTAAATGACGTTATTGAAGGAGGAAATGAGGATTTAGATGGTAATGGATTAATTGATGGCCCTGATACAGATGGAGATGGTATTTTAGATGAAGTGGATCAAGACATCAATAATTTTGGTGATGCTGGAAATACAGATGTTAATGATACTGATCCTACAGATCCGAATAGTGGAGGTAATGGAGTTGCATCAGATAGTGGAACAGATAGTGATGGGGATGGAATCGCAGATAGCGAAGATGGATTAGATGGATTTGGAGATAGTGGTCTTGATACTGATGGTGATGGTGTTCCAGATTATTTAGATGTAGATGATGATAATGATGGTATTCCGGATGTAGTAGAAGGAACAGGAGATACTGATGGCGATGGAGTTCCAGACTATTTAGATTTAGATAGTGATAATGATGGAATTTTAGATGTAGACGAAGGAGGTAACGGAGCATTAGATACCAATGGAGATGGAGTCATTGATGCAAATGATACAGGATATTCAGATACCAATGGAGATGGAATGGCAGATGCGGCTGTAGATACAGATGAAGAACCAGATACGGATGGAGATGGAGTTCCAGATTATAAAGATCTAGATAGTGATAATGACGGAATCAATGATGTCATAGAAGATGGTAACGTAGATGCTAACAATGATGGAATGGTAGATGGAACTGATGCTGATGGTGACGGTATTTTGGATAGTGTAGATGGAGATGATACTGTTTTTGGAGAAGGAACCGGAGGTGATTCAGATAATGTTGATAGTGATGGCGATGGAGTTCCAAACTATTTAGATGTAGATAGTGATAATGATGGTATTCCAGATTCGGTTGAAGGAACTGAAGATACTGATGGAGATGGTATTCCTAACTACTTAGATTTAGATAGTGATAATGATGGAATTTTAGATGTAGATGAAGGAGGTAATGGAGCATTAGATACAAACGGAGACGGAGTTATCGATTCAAATGATACAGGATATTCAGATACTGATGGAGATGGAATGGCAGATGCAGCAGTAGATACAGATGAGGATCCTGACACAGACGGCGATGGAGTTCCAAACTATTTAGATTTAGATAGTGATAATGATGGAATCAATGATGTCATAGAAGATGGTAATGTAGATGCTAATAATGATGGAATGGTAGACGGTACCGATGCAGATGGCGATGGTATTTTAAGTGGTGCAGATGCTGATGATACTGTTTTTGGAGAAGGAGCAGGTGGAGAACCAGATAATACAGACAGTGACAGTGATGGCATTCCAAACTACTTAGATCTTGATAGTGACGATGATGGAGTAAATGACGTTATTGAAGGAGGAAATGAGGATTTAGATGGTAATGGATTAATTGATGGCCCTGATACAGATGGAGATGGTATTTTAGATGAAGTAGATCAAGACATTGATAATTTTGGCGATGCAGGAAATACAGATGTTAATGATACAGACCCTACAGATCCGAATAGTGGAGGAAACGGAGTAGCATCAGATAGTGGAACAGATAGTGATGGTGATGGAATTCCAGATAGCGAAGATGGATTAGACGGATTTGGAGATTGGATCGATTTAGATACTTGTGTAGTTGTTTATAATGAGTTTAGTCCTAATGGCGATGGAGTAAACGATTATTTAAGAATCGATTGTATTGAGAACTTCCCGAACAACTCTATTGAAATTTTCAACAGATGGGGTAATACAGTATTCAAGAAAAGAGGATATAACAACAAAGATGTTATATTTAGAGGAATATCTGAAGGAAGAGTAAATATAAATGCTGATAGTAAGTTACCGGTAGGAACATATTTCTATATATTAGACTTAGGAAACGGACAGCCTGTTAGAAAAGGTTGGGTATATATTAATAGATAAGAATAACCGGAATTATTAAGAAATAGAAAAAATGAGATTATTTTCAAGATTAATTTGTTTGCTAGGTATTTGTTTAATAACAAATACCTACGCACAACAAGACCCTCAGTTTACTCAATATATGTTTAATACAATGAGTGTAAACCCAGCTTATGCTGGATCAAGAGGCCATGCAGTTATTACCGCTTTAGGGAGAACGCAATGGGTAGGTTTTGAAGGCGCACCAGACACTCAAAACCTTAGTTACGATTCACCTATAGGTTATTCAGGATTGGGATTAGGTTTAAATTTAGTGAACGATAAAATAGGTCCGTCACATGAGATTTATTTTGATGCAAACTTATCATATACCATTGAAACAGGAGATGAAGGAAACTTAGCTTTCGGTTTAAGGTTGGGAGGTCGTGTATTAAATATCGATTGGACAAAGGGAAAAACTATTGAAGATGAAACACTATTTCAAAATAATATAAATGGAAAGTTTCTACCAACGGTAGGAGCAGGAATATACTACCACGAATATCAATGGTATATAGGTTTGTCTGTACCTAACTTTTTAAGAACAGAACACTATGATCAGAAATTAGATAACGTTACACAAACAGCTATTGAAAGAATGCATTTCTTTTTAATAACAGGGTATGTATTTGATTTAAACGAAAACATCAAATTTAAACCGGCAATGTTATTAAAAGGAGTTTCAGGAGCTCCGTTGTCTCTTGATATTTCAGCAAACTTCTTATTTAATGAAAAATTCAGAGCAGGATTAGCATGGAGATGGGATGATTCAATAAGTGCATTATTAGGGTTTCAAGCAACTGATTCACTATTAATTGGATACGCTTATGACTTAACCACATCTAATTATAATGTGACTAATTCAGGAACTCATGAAATCATGCTTAGATATGAAATATTTAAAGAATTAAAATATAGATCACCAAGATTCTTCTAAAAACACAAAAATTAATGAAATTACGAAGGGGGATATTATTAATATGCACAATTATAGGGTTTGTTAATGTAAAAGCTCAAAGCAGGAGAGTAGCTGACAGATATTTTGATGAGTTTTCTTATGTTCAATCTGCAGAATTATATAAAGCGTTAGTTGTTACTAAAGGAGATAGTACAAAGCACGTATTAAGCCGTTTGGCCGACTCCTATTACAATAATGCAAACATAGAAGAAGCTTTAACATGGTATAGTTTATTAGTAAAAAAGTACAAAAATGAGGTTTCTGATAAATATCTCTTTAGGTATGCACAAGTACTAAGAAGTAATGGAAATTACAAAAAATCAGATTCTATATTTTTAGAATTATCTAAAAAGGATGGAAAAAATAATAGAGAAGTTGAATTAAAAAACGTTGATTATCTATTAGACTATTCTAATACAGAAGGAAAAAGAATTGGAGTTAGAAATTTGGCAATAAATACACCGTTTTCTGATTATGGAGGTTTTATTTTAGATGGTAATGCTTATTTTTCCTCTTCAGCTCCTAAAGAAGATGATAAAAAGCAAAGAATTTATAAATGGAATAATCAACCATTTTTAAATATATACAAAGCCAAAGAAAGTATAGAATATCTTGAAGAAAATGTAAAAGATACAGTATTAGTATTGTATGATAAACAAATCTTACCCTATCCAATTACTACTGAATATCATGAAGGAAAACCGATATTTACTAAAGATGGTAAAACCATTTATTTTACCAGAAATAACTTTGATGGAAAAAGAGTAAATAAGGATAAAAAAAGATCTGTAAATCTTAAAATTTATAAAGCATCTTTTATCAATGGAGTATGGGTAAATGTTAAAGAATTACCTTTTAATAGTGATGAATATTCAGTTGGCCACCCGGCATTAAGTCCAGATGAAAAAACATTATATTTTGTATCTAACAAACCTGGAGGTTATGGAGGCTCTGATATCTATAAAGTTGAAATAAAAGAGAATGGAGAGTATGGAGAACCAATGAACCTTGGAGAACAAATTAATACTTCAGATAATGAAAGATTTCCTTTTATAGGTAATGATAATACCCTTTATTTTTCTTCTGACGGGCACTTAGGTTTAGGCTTACTTGATATTTTTCAAACAAAAATGGTAAACGATTCTATATACTCAAAAGTAACTAATTTAGGAACTCCTTTTAACAGTAATAGAGATGATTTTGCTTTTTTTATAGACGAGGAAGGTAAAAAAGGTTTTTTCTCTTCAAATAGAGAAAAAGGGAAAGGAGATGATGATATCTATAGTTTTTACATTTATCAAGACATATGTCAAAAACAAATATCCGGAACTATAGTCGATACTAAACAAGGAGAGGAAATACCTGATGCAGTATTAAAGCTAATTAATGAGAATGGTGAAATTATTGAAGAAACTATTTCAGATAGTTATGGAAAATATAGTTTTAGTAAAGTTCCCTGTGATTTGAAGTTTATAATAGCTGCAAGTAAATTTGACCATAGATCAGATCAAACAACTATTGAAACTAAAGGTAAAACTGACGATATAATAAAGGTAAACCTAAAATTAACACCACTAATTATTGGAGATCAAATAGTAATTAATCCGATTTATTTTGATTTTAATCAATCCATTATTAGAGATGATGCTGAATATGAGTTAGAGAATATTATAACAGTTATGAAGAATCACCCGGAAATTGTTATAAAAATCGAATCTCATACAGATAGCAGAGGAAATGATGCCTACAATAAAAAATTATCAGATGCTAGAGCCAAAGCCACTCGAGATTACATAATTTCTAGGGGAATAGATAAAAGTAGAATTGAGAGCGCCATAGGTTATGGAGAAGAGAAATTGTTAAATAACTGTAACAATGCTAATCAAAATAAATGTACTGAAGAAGAACATCAGGTTAACAGAAGATCTTATTTTTATATTGTAAGAGGAAGTGAATTTATAAAAGTAAAGCAACAAGCTGAAAAAATTAAAGTTAGAAAAAGACTAAGTCAAAGAAATAGCTATTTGTTGTTTTTGAGAAATAACTTTAAACAAGATAATAAGACAAATAGTAAAAATAATAAGTGTACTATAGAAAAGAACTGTGATGATGAATTAAAAGAATTGAAAAAGAATTAATATTCTACTCACATAACAATACAAAAAACGCCGAATATTTTTAATATTCGGCATTTTTTTTAGTTTTTATTTTATTTTTTATTTCTTAACTAAAGCCATACAAACGTAAAGCTCAGGCTTATTGGCAGTGAATTCTCTAAGCCAAATCGTTAATTCCTTTATTTCGTGCGGAAGTAACCTAGTTAAGGCTTTCTCTAATTCCTTACAAAATAATTCAGAGTTAAAACTAACTTTTTTAAGTATAGTTTTAGTGTAATCGTACATAGCTCTTGCCATATTTAGGGGATTTAAGTTATAAAATTTCAATGGTAATTTACAAAAAAAAAACGTGTATATAATGTTAAAGTTCAGCAAAAAAAAACCGATTTTTTAAAAATCGGTTTTAGTAGTTTATAAGTTATTCACTTTTTCAATTAAGCTTTTAGCTTTACTTTCAAGTTCTTGGCTAATAGCTTTGTAGTGGCTTTTCTTATTTTCAATATCTTTAGCATGTACCTTATCTAACAACTCATCAAATGTAGTAATGGCTTCATTAATGATAGCTTCAGATTTAGAGGCATCTTCTTTAGGGTTTAATAATTCCCATACATAACATTCTTCAATAATATCACCTAAGGTATAATTAATATCTTTCTTTAAGTTTTTTATACTTGCCATAATTATAAATTTGTGCAAATTTAGTTGTTTTTCTTTTGAAAAAGAAAACAAAAGATTAAAATTAGTGTTTACTTAAAATAGTAAGTCTAAGTATTATAGGAAGTTTAATACCTCCTGAATTTTACTTATAGTTTTATAACTAGAATTAGGAAGGTCTTGTTTTACTTCTTCATATTGCCAAGTAGTATGAAAAGGAATATGAATTGCAGAAGCGCCTATGTTTATTAAAGGTAGCACATCTGATTTTAATGAATTTCCAATCATTAAAAACTCATGAGCTTTTATGTCTAAATGAGTTATTAACTTTTTATAATCGCACTCCTTTTTTTCACTCATAACTTCTATATGATGAAAATATTTTATAAGCCCGGATTTTTCTAACTTTTTTTCTTGATCCAATAAATCACCTTTGGTAGCAACAATTAATTTATAGTTTCCTTTTAAAGCCTCAAGAACTGAAATTACACCATCTAATATAATAACTGGTTTATCAAGCATTCTTTTGCCAATATTTAAAATATCTGTTATAATAGTTTGATGTACTTGGTTATTTGAAATTTCTAAGGCACATTCAATCATTGATAAAACAAAACCTTTAATTCCATAGCCGTAAATAGCAAGGTTTTTAATTTCTTTTTTAAATAACTCTTGATGAATCTTATTTTCGGTTTCATAGTTTGATAATAAGGAAGCAAACTCATTTTCTGCTTCTCTAAAATAAGTTTCATTTACCCACAAAGTATCATCTGCATCAAAAGCAATTACTTTAATTGTATTTTTATTCATGTTCTTTTTGTAAAAATAAAATAGCTTTTTCTAAATCTTCAGGAGTATCAATACCAATACTTTCAATATCAGTTTCAATCATCTTAATTTTTTTCCCTACTTCAAGATACCTAATACATTCAATTTTTTCTGATTTTTCAAGTGGAGTCATAGGAGTATTATAGAAATCTAATAAAGCAGATTTTCTAAAGGCATAAACACCTTTATGTTTATAATAAGTAGTAGAATAATCAAGATCTCTTTTATACGGTATAACACTTCTGGAAAAGTATAAAGCAAAGCCAAAAGAATCAGTAATCACCTTTACGTTATTAGGATTATTAATTTCTAATTCATCATGCATTGCCACCTTTAAAGACGCTAAATCTACTGTATTTGTTGAATCATCTTTAAATGTTTGTATTAATTTTTTTAAAGAAATAGTATCAATGAATGGTTCATCACCCTGAACATTAATTACAATATCAGCTTCAATATTTTCAACCGCTTCTGCTATTCTATCTGATCCGCAATCATGTTCTTTTTTACTCATTATAACTTTACCGTTATTATCTTGAATAACGTTTTGTATTATTTGAGAATCAGTAACAACATAAACCTCTTCGAAAAGATTTGAATTAACAGCAGCCTCATAAGTTCTAACTATTACAGGTTTTCCTGCCAAATCTTTCATTAATTTTCCGGGGAACCGAGTAGCATTATATCTAGCAGGAATCATTGCTATAATTTTCATAAGCTAATAAGTATTTAATAAAAACGTACCAAAGATACTGTTTATTCAGTAATTGGTATTAATATGTTATAGTGAAGTGAGAACGTAAAATAAAAAAAGCCTGAACAAAGTTCAGGCTTTTTGCTTTATGATTATATATGTTAATCGTTTAATCTAAAGTTGATAGGTAAGGTATATTCAACATCAGCAGCTTTACCATCTTGCTTACCAGGAATAAAGTCAGGTAATTTAGATACCATTCTCTTAGCTTCTAATTCTAATAATTCACCACCTTTAGGACCTCTCATTTTTACATTTCTAACTTTACCTTGTTTGTTGATAATGAAAGTAACCCAAACTTTTCCTTCTATATTGTCTTTTGCAGCAGCAGAAGGGTAGTGGAAGTTTCTTTGAATATGGCTAATCATTCTCTCATTAAAACAGTTTAGCTTTTCTACATCAGAAGCACTTGAACATGCTTTAAATTGAGGAATAGATTGAACTTTGTTAAATTTGATTGCATTTGTAATAACTTCTTCTTTTACTGATGGAACAGTAGTTCTAACAGTTCTTTTTGGTGCTGAAGAAGTACTCGATTTCTTATTAGATCCAGGAACTTTGAAAGTAATAGGAATTCCGTATTTTACTTTTACAACTTTACCGTTGTGTTTACCAGGAACAAATTTTGGTAATTCAGATATTAATCTTTCAGCTTCGCTCTCAAGTAATTCTCCACCTTGAGGCCCGCGTAATCTGATATCTTCTACATCACCTAATTCATTAATAGTAAATTGAGCTAATACTCTTCCCTCAATACCTTTGTCGATTGCTTCTTGCGGATATTTGAAATTTTGTACAATGTATTTTGACATTTGCTCATCAAAACACTTAGCTTGTTTAATTAGAGGCTCATTTTCACATTTAGAAAATAATGGAATTTCTTCTACTAAGTTAAATGGAATTTTTTCTAAGATTTCACCTGAATCTTCTAATTCTAATTTACCAACAAGTAGTGTAGTCTTTTTTACATCGGCAACTTGATGAGAATTACCTGTTGTACCTAAAGATACAGCTGCTTTATTTTTACGCACTACACGTCTTCTAGTAGAAACTTCTATTGAAACTTGCTTTTTAGCAGTACCATCAACATCTTTCACCTCTTCTACAGCACACTTAGTGATACTGTTAGGATCCGCAATACTCTCATCTGGAGTAGCACACTGTTCTTGAGCCGTTATTAAAGTTGTAAATAACATGGCTAAAACTAACAAGGGGAATCTCATCATAATCTTGCTTAATTTAGGGGTTAATAATTTGATTAACATTGTAAACGTAATAAAACTAATTTTAAAATCAAAAAAAAATAATGGTTATTTTAACTGAATTAGAAAAAAATAATCATCCTAATATAATAATCAATTAAAATCAACGTTTTAAAACGTTCCTTCATTTTATTAGACGCAAATGTATATAAAAAGTTACAAACTGAACAACTTTTTTTTCTGATAATTAGGTGGTTATGTTTTTGTGGTGTTAAAAAAGTTCCTATAATCCTTGATGAATTAAGGCTTTTTAGCATTTTTATAATAGTTAATAACTTTAATAAAATTGCTGTTAAATGTTTTTTGGAAGTTTAAATATGATAGGAAGAGCATATTTAACCAGCACTTTTTCACCATTATGGGTCCCAGGGATAAATTTAGGAAGCCTGGAAATTAATTTTTCTGCTTCTTCTTCTAAAATCTCAGTGTTTTCAGGTCCTTTTTTCTTTATATCAATAACATTACCTTCTTTATCAATGGTGAATTGTATCAGTATTTTACCTTCTATTTTTTTACTTAAAGCTTCTTTTGGATACGTAAAATTATTTGTTATATGCCTTGCCATTTGTTTTTCAAAACATTCAGTTTGCTTTAATAGAGGTGTGTTTTCACATTTATCAAACAAAGGAATTTGATCTACAAGGTAAAAAGGAATTTTTTTTAGAGGAGCAAGTTTGTCTGTTGCTTCTTTTACTTGGTTGATAGTTTCTTCAGCATCTTCATAATCTTCATTGGCTTCGATAGATGCATCAATATTTTTTATTTTTTTAGATGTTAAAGAAGAGCTTTTAGCAACCTTTTTTCTTTTTATTCTTGTTCTTACTTGTTTTTCTTCTAACTTATTTAAAGTTTCTTCAACATCTTTTATTGTACATTTAGTAATTGAGTTGGCATCAACAATTTCTTCAGTAGTACACGTTTCTTGAGTATAAGCAGTAAAAAAAAAAAATAAAAAAGCGACTGTTAGTGATAGGGGGTGTCTCATTACAGAAATTTAAAGGGTTATTTTAAGGAGCGCTAATTTACAAATTTTATCATTTTTTATGTTATTCTAATGTTAAGTTAATAGGGAAAACGTAGGTAACATTTACGGGTAAACTATTTACTTTACCTGGATTAATATTAGGTAGTTTAGAGAATACATTATTAACTTCATTATTTAAATTTTCACTCTTTTTTGAGCTTAAAACTTCAATGTTTTCAACTTTACCTTCAATAGAAATATCAAACTTTATAATTACTTTCCCTGAAATTTCATCTTCAGCTATGGCTTCCGGGTTAAAGTTGTTTGTAAAATGAGTTTGAATTTTATTTCTAAAACATTTACTATTTTCTGTTTTATTTTTATCAGAGCAAGTTGAAAATAAAGGAACTTCATCAACTAAATCAAACAAAATAGTTTTTACTTTCAGTTTATTACTATTATGATTAATTTTTGAGTTTGTAGTTAAGGTGGTTTTTAAATCAGTACTCAAGCTTAAGTTTGAATTAATATCTTGAGGATTTGTTTTAAATCGGTTTGTTATTCGTTTTCTTGAGGTAGGAGTGTTTTTTATAATTTTCCTTGAAGGAACTTTTATTTCAGCTTGTACTTCACATTTACTAATTGATAGGCTATTAGGATCAATAATATCTTCTTTAGGAGCATTACACGTTTCTTGACCAAAAGAGTTTAAAGTGAGACAAAGAGCGAATATAAATACAGTAATTGTTTTCATTATTTAGTGGGGTTTAACTACCTAACAAAAATCTTTTTTTTTTCTCTGTAAGCCCTTAATATAATATCATAAATCTATTAACTAATGTTCTTTTTAATGTTATGAACGTTAACTAAAAGTAAAGAGGTTTATAAAATAAAAAAGAGCCTAAAAAGGCTCTTTTTTATTTGGTGATTGACATTCAGTATTTTATTATTTTACGTTCATTAATTCAACATCAAAAATTAATGTAGCGTTTGGAGGAATTACTCCGCCTGCACCTCTTTCTCCGTAAGCTAAGTGAGCAGGAATTACTAAACGAGCTTTATCTCCTACTTGTAATAATTGAATTCCTTCATCCCATCCGGAAATTACTTGGCCTACACCTAAAGCAAAATCGATAGGTTGTTTTCTTTTATATGAAGAATCAAAAACGGTTCCGTCTAATAATTGACCTTTATAGTGTACAGAAACCGTCGCCCCTTTGCTTGCCTTTTTACCATCTCCTTTTTGTAAAATTGTATAACGTAATCCACTAGGCGTTTCATCATAACCGGCAGCAATTTGATCCATAATTTCTTTTTGACGAGCTTTTTCAGCAGCTTCACGTTTTTCACGTTCACCTTCAAAGGTTCTGAAAGCCTCAACAGCATTCCAGTTTTGAGCTTCATCACCCACACGAATTATTTCTACTTGCATTTCATCTTCTTGCTCAACAGCATCTACAACTTCTTGCCCTTCAACAACACTTCCAAAAACAGTATGCTTACCATCTAACCAAGGAGTAGGAACATGAGTAATAAAAAATTGAGAACCATTAGTTCCCGGACCAGCATTAGCCATAGAAAGTTTTCCTGGTACATCGTGTTTTAAATCAGGATGAATTTCATCATCAAATTTATATCCCGGACTTCCTGTACCTGTTCCTAAAGGACATCCTCCTTGGATCATAAAATCAGGAATTACACGGTGAAATTTTAATCCGTTATAATAAGGAGTTCCTTGTGGTTTTGCTGAGTTTTCTAAATTACCTTCTGCTAAAGCAACAAAGTTACCAACAGTTCCGGGTGTTTTTTGATATTCTAAGTTCACTAAAATTTCTCCTTTTGGAGTAGTGAATTTTGCATAAATTCCGTTATTCATCTTTTAAATTTTAAAATCTGTTTTTATACTATTTTAAAGCGGATAAACTAGCAAAGCTAAAGTTAAATCCTACGTTTATGTTTGTTGAATTAACATTTCCAAAAGGAGCATATAATTTTCCTCCTGAAGCCGTTATTGAAAAATTTGGTGCTATTGTATAATTAATACCTGCTGTAGGTCTTATTACAATTCCTTCACCTGTATCAACACCGGCACCTCCGGCAGCTCCTCCCATTAAATCTACAAAAGCGTTTAATCGGTTATTAAAAAATGTATTTGTTTTAAATCCTATTCCAGCCAATCCGTGAGCATAACCGCCTGATCTTCCTCCATAAGCAAAGCCGGCTTCTCCTATTAAATAGAAGTTTTTAGTAAGATCGTAGTTAAATTGAAGAGCTAATAATTGCAAATCAACAGAAAGTATTCCGTCAGGATCATCCGTTTTGACAACATCAAAATACGATTGATTTTCCATGCTTAACGTAACTCCTTTTGTTGAATAAGAATTGATGTTTTCTCCTGTAACTTCAGTACCTCCGTTTAAACCAAGATATTTTAAGCCAAATCCAAAAGTGTATGCTTCTAGATCTCCGGCAATTGCTCTATAGTATCCTCCATGACCACTAAGAGAAAAATGATTTGATAATTTTAAATCGATTCCTGCAGATGGATATATCATTAAACCTCCTTCCGGAGCAATACGTCCGCCGGCTGCACCTAAACCTAATTTTGTAAATAGATTAATATACTTTGATTGATATGGATGATAACCGGCACCAAAAAATAAATCCATAAATCCGGCTCTTAGCCCTTTATATATGGCATCTGTATGAGCAAATATAAAGGTATTATCACTTATGTATTTTTGATATTCAAATCCTAAAACATATAAGGTTTCATGTAGAGGAGAACCGTTATCTTTTTTGGAATTTCCAAAAGGTTTAAAAAAGTCGAAACGTAGTTGTTGTACATTTTTGGTTGCTGGCTTTTTCCAGAAGCTATCAGAAGAAAGATTCGTGTTTGTAAAATTCTGATGAACTTTATCATAATCAGCAAATCTTAAAAGACTAGGTATTTCTATAAAAAAGGAAACAGAATTACTTTTAATTTCACCGGAATAGAAATTAACATGACTGTACTGAACTCCAAAAGAATAGTTTTTATGTTTATATTGTAAACCAATATTAGGATTCATAAAACCTCCGTCATTAACTAAATAACGATAACCACCGCCACCTCCAAAATGGAAATTAGCGTCGATGTATAAATTTTTATATAGTTGTTTATTAACCCCTAATTCAACACCTAAAGTAAATAATCCTCCTTGGTCACCTGTTACTGCAGCATACATAGCTGCACCTCCATACAACCAATCGTTTAGAGGGATTTGGTAATGTAACCCCATCATTCCCATGGTTGGTTTTAAATCAGGGAATTTATCGGTTGGCATTTTAACAGGGATAAAGTTTAAACGAACTTTATTCTGTAATTCTTTTCCTTCTAAAGTAACTAAACGCTCTTGACTGTATATCAGAAAAGAAAAAAGGGAAAAGAGAATTGAGATTGTATAGTGTTTATTAAAATTCACTGGTAAAATGTAATTTAACTGTAGGGTATTTACTTTGTGTCATTTGTATGGTAAATGCCGAATCTGCTAAGAAAACTAACTGTCCTTGTTTGTCTTTAGCTAAATAACGTTGCTTTACTCTTTTAAATTCTTTAAACTCTTCATTTTTTTCATCTTCAGGTTCTACCCAACACGCTTTATGTACAGCAATGTTTTCATAAGAACACTTAGCTCCATACTCATGTTCTAAACGATATTGTATAACTTCATATTGAAGAGCCCCAACTGTTCCTATAATTTTTCTACCATTCATTTCTAAAGTAAATAGCTGAGCTACCCCTTCATCCATTAATTGGTCTAAACCTTTGTGTAATTGTTTTGCTTTTAACGGATCGGCGTTATTTACGTAACGGAAATGTTCCGGAGAGAAACTAGGAATACCTTTAAAGTTTAAATTTTCACCTTCCGTTAAAGTATCACCAATTTTAAAGTTACCGGTATCATGAAGTCCAACAATATCACCCGGATAAGACTCTTCTACAATTTCTTTTTTCTCTGCAAAAAAGGCGTTCGGACTTGAGAACTTAACCTTTTTACCATGTCTAACATGAAGGTAAGGCGTATTTCTTTTAAACGTACCAGATACAATTTTTATAAAAGCTAAACGATCTCTATGTTTAGGATCCATATTAGCATGAATCTTAAATACAAACCCGGTTAATTTATCTTCTTTTGAATCAACCAAACGAGTATCAGACATTTTAGGTTGAGGGTTAGGTGCTATATCAATAAAACAATCTAGTAATTCCTTTACTCCAAAGTTATTTAAGGCAGAACCAAAGAATACAGGCTGTAAGTCACCTGATATGTAAGCTTGTTGATCAAAAGTAGGGTATACTTCATATACCAATTCCAGTTCTTCACGTAAAGTATTGGCAGATTTTTCACCAATAAGTTTATCTAATTCAGCAGTATCAATATTATCAAACTCAACTCCTTTAGAAATAGTTTGTTTATTATCTCCAGAAAAAATATTTAATTTTTTCTCCCATATATTATATATACCTTTAAAGTCATATCCCATACCAATAGGAAAACTTAAAGGAGTGACTTTTAAACCTAATTTTTGTTCAACTTCATCTAATAAATCAAAAGCGTCTTTACCTTCACGATCTAATTTATTAATAAAAACTATCATAGGTATTTTACGCATTCTACATACTTCAACCAGTTTTTCAGTTTGTTCCTCAACCCCTTTAGCAACGTCAATTACAACAATAACACTATCAACAGCAGTTAAGGTTCTAAATGTATCTTCAGCAAAATCTTTATGTCCGGGAGTATCAAGAATATTAATCTTTTTATCTTTATATATAAAGGCTAATACAGAGGTTGCTACCGAAATACCTCTCTGACGTTCAATTTCCATAAAGTCAGAAGTAGCTCCTTTTTTTATCTTATTGTTTTTTACAGCCCCTGCTTCTTGAATAGCTCCTCCAAATAATAATAACTTTTCAGTTAAAGTAGTTTTACCGGCATCCGGGTGAGATATAATACCAAACGTACGTCTTTTCTGTATTTCTTCTAAAAAACTCATCTATAAAATTTAAGGACGCAAAGTTAGTCTTTTAAAAGAGTATGAACAATACCGAATTTTTATTTTCTGTAATTAAGTATTCAAGAAGATTTTGCCTCAATTATTAGGTATTAAAAGAATATTAATTAATTTTTAGAGGACTTTACTCTAAATTCTATTTTGTAAGTTTGTTTTTTGTAAAATAAATCCATGAGAGAACACGTAATTTTAGTTGATGAACAAGATAACCCGATAGGGGTAATGGAAAAAATTGAAGCTCATGAAAAAGCATTATTACACAGAGCTTTTTCAGTTTTTGTTTTTAACCATAAAGGTGATTTGTTATTACAACAGAGAGCGAAAGAAAAATATCATTCTCCTTTGTTATGGACTAATACGTGTTGTTCACATCAGCGTGAAGGTGAAACTAATATTGAAGCCGGAAAAAGAAGGTTACAAGAAGAAATGGGCTTTAGTTGTGACTTAGAAGAAGTTTTTAGCTTTATTTATAAAGCTCCGTTTGATAATGGACTTACAGAGCATGAATTAGATCATGTTATGGTTGGAAAATATGAGGAAGACCCTGACGTTAATTCGGAAGAAGTAGAAGCTTATAAATGGATGCCTTTAAATGAAGTAAAATCAGATATAGAAAATCGTCCGGAAATTTATACGGAATGGTTTAAAATTATATTTAAAGAATCATACGATAAAATCTCAAAATTTATTTAGAGTTATGCCAAGAGTGACTGTACATAGAAAAGCACATTTCAATGCTGCACATAGGTTATTTAACCCTAAGTGGACTGATGATAAAAATTTTGAAGTTTTTGGAAAATGTAGTAACCCTAATTATCATGGACATAATTATGAATTAATAGTGTCTTTAACCGGAGAAGTAGATGCAGAAACCGGATATGTTTATGATTTAGGTATTTTAAAAGATTTGATTAAAACAGAAATAGAAGATGCTTTTGATCATAAAAACCTTAATCTAGAAGTAGAAGAGTTTGAAAAATTAAATCCTTCAGTAGAAAATATAGCGGTTGTTACGTATGATAAATTAAGAAAAGTAATTGAAAAAGAATATGATTTGACAATTACTCTATATGAAACCCCTAGAAACTTTGTAACCTATTCCGGATCTTAGTTTCAGAGCAAATAATAAAAATAATATGAAAATTAATCAGGATTTTTTAAAATTTACCCCAATTTTAAAAGAAAAAATATGGGGAGGTAATAAATTAATTTCCCTATTGCATAAGGAATCAAACCAAAAAAATATAGGTGAAAGTTGGGAAATTTCAGATGTTGAAGGTGATACTTCTGTTGTTGCCAACGGACAATTAAAAGGAAAAGATTTAAAAGAGCTAATTTCAATTTACAAAGAGAGTTTAGTAGGGAAGAGTGTGTACGATAAGTTTAAGGAAAAATTTCCGTTGCTCATAAAGTTTATTGATGCTAAAGAAGCATTAAGTATTCAATTACATCCTCATGATGATTTAGCAAAAGAAAGGCATAATTCTTTTGGTAAAACAGAGATGTGGTATGTTATGCAAGCTGATGAAGAGGCGAATTTAATAGTAGGATTCAAGAAAAACACGACTAAAGATGAGTATTTAACGCATTTAAACTCTAAAAGTCTTATAGATATTTTAAATGTTGATGAAGTAGAAAAAGGCGATATTTATTTTATACCAACGGGTAGAGTACATGCAATTGGAGCCGGAGTTTTATTGGCAGAAATACAACAAACCTCAGATATTACGTACCGTATTTACGATTGGGATAGACAGGATGACGAAGGAAATTACAGAGAATTACATACAGAGTTGGCACTTGACGCTATAGATTATCAGGCAAAAGAAGTTTATTATACAAACTATAACAAAACTCAAAATAAATCAACAGAAGTTGTTACTTGTCCATACTTTACAACTAAAGTTTTACCTGTTAATGGAGAAGTAGATGTTAATTATGCTGATATAGATAGCTTTATAATTTACATGTGTGTAGAAGGAAGTGTAACGTTTAGCAGTAATAATTCTACGGAAATTCTTAAAATGGGAGAAACCTTATTAGTACCAGCAGATGTAAAAGAATTTAAAATAAACTCAGACACTAAGTCTGAGTTATTGGAAGTTTATATACCTGAAAATTAATTAATGATCAAACTTTTTAGGTCCGCGTAACTTTTTAATTAGTTTTCTGTTAAATTCATGTTCGGCAACTTCTAAGGTTAATATTTTTTTATAGGACAAGAACTTAGAAATTTTAGTAAAAAAAGAAGTTTTAAGTTCTGTTCTATTTTGATCAATTAACGTTATTTTCTGTAAAATTTCTTTGGCTTCATGTTCAGTCAGCTTATCAATACCGCCTACTTCAGAAATGCGTTTTTTAATCTTAAAACGCTCTTCTCTATGAAGTTTTACCATTTGTTCACTATAGTCATTATAGATAGGCCAAAATTTTTGCGCTTCACTTTCTGATAAACTTAGTTTTTCAGTAATGTAAGCAGCTTTGTAAGCACGAACTTTATCTTGGTAGTCTTTTTTTGTTTGAGCATTTAAAAAAGAACTCAAGAAAATGAAAGTAAAAGTTAATAGCAGGGTGTGTTTTTTCATCTTATTGAATTTCATTTATAATTGTATTATCTTCAAATGTATTTAAATATTCTTCCACAGTATCACCATCAAGGTTTATGGAATTTATTGTTTCGTTTTCAAAATTAATATCTGTTGTATTAATAGCTGAAATAAATTCATCACTATCAGTATTTATATAGCCATTTTCGTACCATTTTTCAATATCTGAGGTAGTAATATTATCAAAATTGATAATTCCTGAGCTGTTGTTAAAAAAAGTATATCCAATAAAAAGTAATACTGAAGCAGCAACAGCTGTAGGAATAAGGCGTACTACTCTTTTATAAAGAGGGATAACTTTAGTAGTATTCTTTTCAATACTTAATTTATCTAAAAGAGTAGCCTCAAAAGCATCGAAATAGTTTTCTGGAGTTTTAAAAGGAATGTTTTTAGCAGCATTAAGTATATTTTCTTCTTGAAAAACTTTATTTTCAAGTTCCTCAAAATAGTTTTCCGGAACAATAAACCCGCTTTTTTTATTCGTTTTATTGTTAAGGTAGTTAATGCTATTTTTTATATCATCATTCATAACTATAAGACTCTTTTTTTATGAAAAGGTTTAATTGTTGTTTTTTATATAAGTTTCTATCTTTTTAACAGCGTGATGATAAGATGCTTTAAGGCTTCCTACGCTAACCTGCAGTATTTCAGAAATTTCTTCATACTTTAATTCATCAAAATATTTCATGTTAAAAACCAACTGTTGTTGTTGAGGGAGAGTGGTTATGGCTTTTTGTAAAAGTAATTGAATTTGATTACCATCAAACCAGTAATCACTATCCAAATTAGAAGTTATTTGTTGTTGGTAATCTGAAATATCAATATTAATTTCTTTCGCTTTTTTATTAATAAAGCTAATGGCTTCATTAGTTGCTATTCGATACATCCAAGAATAGATTTTACTATCTCCTTTAAAGGAATCAATGTTCTTGAATACTTTTATAAAGGTATTTTGAAGTACATCGTCAGCATCATCATGAAAAAGCACTATTTTTCTAATATGCCAATATAAACGTTCTTTATACTGAGATACTAGAGTTTTAAATGCTACTTCTTTTGTAGTAGCATTTTGTAGCTGATTAATTAATATTAATTCGTCTGTCAACTAGTTCTAATTTAGTTGTTAGACTTTAAAATTATGAAAAGGTTTAATGTAAACGAAAAAAAGTTACATTCTTCTATTGGTATAACCAAAAAGACGTTTTTCTTTAATGGTTTCAGAAACTCCTTTAGGTAACATTTCTTCCCAACCTTCTTCGCCGTTTTTAATCATTTGAAGTACTGTGCGAGAAAAAATATGAAGCACCTCGGGGTTAAAATCTTTTAAATCAATAAGACGTCCGTTTAACTTGAAAAACTTGTATAACTCTTTAATACGAGGGTGTACTTTAAGATTTTCACTTGTTAAGTATTCACCTGTATTTTCTTCTTTATAAGGATATAAATAGATTTTTAAATCGCGATAGAAAAGTTTTCCAAAAGCTTCTAAAATACCACCACTTAAATCTCGGTAATACTTTTCGTCAAAAATTTGAATTAAATTATTAACTCCCATTGCTAACGCCATACGTTCTCTTGTAAATTCACTAAAGTATTCAACAAGTTTAAAGTATTCTTGGTAGTTGGTAATCATTACATTTTGCCCTAAAGAACATAATAATTCGGCTCTATCAAGGAAGTCGCGTTCGTTGATTTCTCCTTCAGCTTTAAGGTTACTAAGTGTAATTTCGAAGATAATTTGAGTTTTACTAGGATCTACCTTTTTTTCATTTAAGAAAAGCTCTTTTGATTTTTCAAACATATCCATGTTAACTTTAGTAACAGGTCTGTAACTACCTCTTAACGCTAAAATGTTACGTCTGTATAATACTTGAGCAGGCAATAGGTTATTTCCATCAGGACCAAACATAACGGCATTGGTCATACCATTTTTAACTAATTGTAAGCTCATTAAACGGTTGTCAACATACATAAAACGCGGGCCTGAGAAATTAATCATGTCAATTTCCAGTCGATCTTTATCTATATTGTCGTAAAAAGATTTTAAAAGCTCTTTAGGATTATCGTTTAAATAAAAAGCTCCATAAATTAGGTTTACACCTAAAATTCCTAAAGTTTCTTGTTGCTGTCTGGCATCTGTTTCTTTAAAGCGTAAGTGAAGAATTATTTCATTATAATCTTCTAACGGATCCAATTGAAAACGGATTCCGACCCAACCATGACCTTTAAACTTTTTAGTAAAGTTTATAGTTGCCACAGTGTTTGCGTAACTAAAGAATAGCTTATCCGGATGCTTTTGACGATCAAGACGCTCTTCAATTAAATCCATTTCATGCTTAAGCATCTTTTTTAATCGAGGCTCAGTTACATACCTACCATCCTTTTCTTCGCCATAAATAGCATCTGAGAAATCTTTATCGTAAGCACTCATTGCTTTTGCAATAGTACCTGAAGCACCACCGGCCCTAAAAAAATTACGAACTGTTTCCTGACCCGCACCAATCTCGGCAAACGTACCGTAAATATGGGCGTTAAGGTTAATTTTTAAAGCTTTCGTTTTAATAGTTAGTACTGGGTTAATCTTCTGATCTCCTTTTAACGTAATTGCCATTTTGTTCTTTTTTGTTACGCGCAACAAATGTACTGAAAATAGAAACTATCAGTCAATTTTTATTGTATTTTTGTGTGAAGCATGAGAAAAAAAAAACAATTAAAAATAACTTTTTTAGGAACAGGTACCTCTACAGGAGTGCCTATGATATCAAGTACACATCCGGTAGCGTTTTCAAATGATTTAAAAGATAAAAGATTAAGATCGTCCATTATGATTTCTTGGGATGAGGTTACCTACGTTATAGATTGTGGCCCTGATTTTCGTCAACAAATGATTCGAGAAAATGTTCAGAAGATTAATGGAATATTGTTTACACATGAGCATTCGGATCATATTGCCGGGTTTGATGATATTCGCCCTTATAGCTTTCAAATAGGGGAAGTGCCTATTTATGTTACGGAAAGAGTTTTACAAGCTCTGAAAAAAAGATATGAATATGTTTTTGAAACAGAAAATAGATATCCAAGTGCGCCAAGTGTAGCTCCTATACTTATTTCTCATAAAACATCATTTGATTTACAAGGAGTAAACGTTGTTCCTGTTGAAGTAATGCATGGAAATTTACCTGTTTTAGGCTTTCGTTTTAATGACTTTGCTTACGTAACAGATATAAAAACAATTACTGAGACAGAAATAAATAAACTGAAAAACTTAGATATATTGGTTGTTACAGGGTTACGTAAAGAACCTCACGCTACTCATTTTAATATTGAAGAAGCGTTACAGTTTGTAGAAAAAGTACAACCTAAAAAAACATATTTGACTCATATTAGTGAATTGTTAGGTTTTCATGAAGAAGTTGAAAAAGAATTACCTGAAAATGTATTCTTAGCTTATGACGGTTTACATCTGGTGAGTGAATAAATATTCATAGATTTTTTTAATATCAGCATAAGATAAAATAAGTAGAAGTGGATTAGTTTTTTGAGTAAGATTAATACTTTTATAGCACTAAATAGCATAATAAAACATATATGAAAATAATTATATCACCTGCAAAATCGTTGGATTTTGATACAACAGCTTCAACAAAAGAATATACACAACCTCGTTTTTTGGAACATTCTGAAAAATTAAATAAGAAATTAAAAACCATCTCAAAAAATAAGCTTTCTGAATTGATGAGTATTTCAGCTGATTTAGCAGATTTAAATTATGAAAGAAATCAGGAATGGAATCCACCATTTACTTTAGATAATGCTAAACAAGCAGTTTTTGCTTTTACCGGAGAAGTTTTTAGAGGGCTAGATATCACAACGCTTTCAGAAGAAAAAATAACGGTAGTTCAAGATAAATTAAGGATTTTATCAGGATTGTATGGAATATTAAAGCCTCTGGATTTAATTCAGCCATATCGTTTAGAAATGGGAACCAAATTGAAAGTAGGAAGGGCTGATAATTTATATAAATTTTGGGGAACATTATTAGCTGAATCATTAAATGAAGAGTTAAAGGATGATGAGTTATTAATAAACCTTGCCAGTTCAGAATATTTTAAAGCGGTACCGGAAAAAGCATTAAAGGTGCCAATGATAACTCCTGTTTTTAAAGATTTTAAAAATGGACAGTATAAAACAATCATGACTTATGCTAAAAAAGCTAGAGGGTTAATGGTACGTTACATAGTTGATAATGGAATTGAAACATTAGATGAATTAAAAGGATTTAATGTTGATGGGTATGCATTTTCAGAAACAATGTCTGCTAAAAATGAGTTAGTTTTTACAAGATAAATAGCTTTTTAAAATGAAAAAGAAATTAAAATGGGTTTTATTAACCATTGCATTGCTGATGATTACTATTTATTTGTGTAATTATATAGTAACTAAAAATGCGGTGAATAAAACTTTTTCTGAAATAAAAAAAGTACCTGAATATAAAGTAGGACTTGTATTAGGGACTGCTAAATATTTAAAAAATGGTCAGGTTAATTTATATTATACCTACAGAGTTGAGGCAGCTGAAAAACTATTTAAAGAGCATAAAGTAGCATTTTTAATCATAAGCGGAGATAATGGAACAAAAGCCTATGATGAGCCTACCGAGTTTAAAAAAGACTTAATAGCAAAAGGAATTCCGGAAGAGAAAATTTATTTAGACTATGCGGGTTTTAGAACGTTAGACTCTGTGGTGAGAGTTAAAGAAGTATTTGGGCAAGATGCTGTATTAATTATATCTCAAAAGTTTCATAATGAACGTGCTATTTATTTAGCCGAACAAAATGGTATTAAAGCCATGGGGTTTAATGCCAAAGATGTTTACGGTAATTATGGTATTAAAGTTACTCTTAGAGAGTATTTGGCAAGAGTTAAACTGTTTATAGATATACTGTTTAAAACACAACCTAAGTTTTTAGGAGAAAAAATAATAATAGAGTAGAAGCATCTTATAAGATGCTTCTTTTTTTTAACAGTCAGCCAACCTAACAGTAACAGCTAAACCACCTTCTGAGGTTTCTTTATAATTTCTATTCATATCTTTAGCAGTTTCCCACATAGTATCAATAACCTTATCAAGTGGAACTAAAGACTCCTTAGGGTTTGTTTCTAAAGCTAATTCAGCGGCATTAATAGCCTTAATAGCTCCCATCGTATTACGTTCAATACAAGGAACCTGTACAAGTCCGCCAATAGGATCACAAGTTAATCCTAAGTGATGTTCCATTGCTATTTCTGCAGCTACTAAACATTGTGAAGGTGTACCTCCTAAAAGTTCTGTTAACGCCGCTGCAGCCATTGCTGATGAAACACCAATTTCTGCCTGACAGCCTCCCATAGCAGCAGAGATAGTTGCATTTTTCTTAAAAATACTTCCTATTTCTCCGGCGACAAGTAAAAACTTTTTAATGTGTTCAAAGTTACCCTCATGGTTTTCTATAACCAAATAGTACATTAGTACAGCAGGAATTACTCCGGCACTTCCATTAGTAGGAGCGGTAACCACTCTTCCTAATGAAGCATTCACTTCATTTACAGCCAAAGCAAAACAACTAACCCATTTTAAAATTTCTCTGAATTTAACTTCTGTACTTCTTATAGCTGTAATCCACTCTTCTTTATTACTATAAGCAGCATCTTTTATAAGCTTTTTATGTGTTTCAAAAGCTCTTCTTTTTACATTTAATCCGCCAGGTAATGTTCCTTCTGTATGGCATCCTATATACATGCATTCAAGCATTGTATTCCATATACGAAGTAACTCAGCATCTATTTCATGCTCTTCTTTTAAAACTAATTCGTTTTCAATTACAATTTCAGAAATATTCTTTTCCTTAGTTACACAATAGTTTTCCAGCTCAGTTGCTCTGTTTATTGGAAAAGGAAAGTTCTTTTTATTGATTTCAATAGAAGGAGTTGTTTCAATTTCTTCCTGAATAACAAAACCACCACCGATTGAATAATAGGTTTCAGCTGAAATTTCGGTTGAGTCTTTAGAAAAAGCTCTGAAAGTTAATCCGTTAGAATGAAAAGGAAGGAAATCTTTATTAAATATTACCTGATCAATAGAAAAATCCAGCACACGTTCATTATTAAAATGCAGGGTGTTGGTTTGTTTTATGTTGGCGATAATTTTTTCAATATCTTCAATAGGAATATATTCCGGATCAGTTCCGCTCAATCCCAATAAAACAGCTAAATCTGTAGCATGCCCTTTTCCTGTTAAGGATAACGACCCGTAAAGGTCAATTTTTACAGTGAAAATATCTTCAATAAGATGATTTTCTTTTAGTTTTTGAATCCATTGTTGAGCAGCTCTCCAAGGTCCTAATGTATGTGAACTTGATGGGCCTACCCCAATTTTTAGCATGTCAAAAACACTAATAAATTGCGACATATAAATGGTGTTGTTTGTTGTGGGCTAAAATAGAAAATCCTGCATTAAGTTATTAATGCAGGACTTAAATTTTAAAAAGAAATTTGATTACATTCCGTAAACAGATTTTTTGCCAAGCTTTTCAGTTAACATATAGTAAACTACAGCTCTATATTTATTTCTTTCAGATCTGCCTATTTTTTCCATTACTTCATCAATAGCTTTGTCTAAAGCAGGTCCGTCAGCTAAACCTAATTTTTTAATTAAGAAGTTCTTTTTTACAGTTTCTAATTCTTTAGCATCAGTACCAGATACTGTTTCAGCGTCTTTTTTATAAATAGAAGGACCTAATCCTTTTGTTACAGCACTTAATAAATCAACGTTTACAGGGATTTTTTTATCATCCATAAACTTTTTATACAATCCTACTTTTTCGTCAAATTTACTCATGATTTTTTGTTTAAAAATTATTTTTTCTTGTTTGAATTTTTTAATCCTCTCAAATATAGAAAAATAATTTGTTGTTTCAAATTTGATTATATTTATATTACAACTGCCTATAATTGTTAATTACTTTGTTAACAACAAAAGTTAATTAATGTCATTAGGCATCATTGTTGTTGTAAATTTAAATATAATTCAAATCTAAAGCCTATGCCTGTATCAAAATTTGAATCAATGCTAAAGACAAATGATGTTTATTTTTTTGATGCTACAGAGTTTGAGGAAATTATCGAGCATTATTTAAACATAGGTAAACATTCTTTAGCTAAGAAAGCTGTTAAGTTAGGGCTTGAGCAGCACCCGACTTCTATTCAATTAAAACTGATGCGAATTGAATTACTCATCTTTGATGATGAGTTGAAAATGGCAGTTAAGCTACTTTCTGAAGTAGAAGCTGTAGAACCGCATAACGATGAGGTTTTTATTCAAAAAGCAACTATTTTATCGAAAAAGAAAAAACATAAAGAAGCCATTGATGTGCTAAAATCATCATTAGATTTTATTGAAGACCCGGAAGATATTTGGTCAATGATCGGAATGGAATATCTGTACTTGGATGATTTTGAAAATGCTCGTTTAAATTTTGCTAAATGTATAGAAGTAGATTATGAAGATTATTCATCTTTATACAATATTGTTTACTGTTATGACATGGAGCAAAACAATGAAGATGCTATAAAGTTTTTAAATACATATTTAGATAAAAATCCGTACAGTGAAGTCGCTTGGCATCAATTAGGACGTCAGTATTATGAAATAGGTATGTATGAAGAAGCATTACAATCTTTTGATTTTGCTGTAATTATTGATGATACGTTTATAGGCGGATATTTAGAAAAAGCAAAAACTTTAGAACAGTTAGAGCGTTATCAAGAAGCTATTGATAATTACTTAATTACATTAGAATTGGATGATCCTACTGCGTATGCATACATTCGTATAGGAGAGTGTTATCAAAACTTAGATAATTTATCTACAGCTATTCATTTTTATAAAAAAGCAGTTCATGAAGATCCGCTTTTAGATAGAGGATGGATGTTGTTAACCAATGCTTGTTATAGTAATAAGAACTTTCCAAAAGCCTTATATTATATCAATAAAGCTTTACAAATAGATGAAGAAAATCCAATGTATTGGAGAAAATATGGAGACATAAATTTAAAACTCAATTTTTATGAAGAGGCTGTTAAGGCTTTTTATAAATGTATTGATTTAGATGATAACGAGATTGAAATCTATGTAGCATTAGCAGATATTTTATTGTTTTTGGGTGAGTTTAATGAAGCTTTAACCGTTATGATTAAAGCTAAAAAAATATATAGAGAATTTGCAGAAATAGAATACCGCTTATGTGGTTTGTTTATGGTGTTAGATAAAGAGGAATACGGGCTAACTCATCTTAAAAACGCACTGGCTATAGATTATGAATATCATTTCATAATTAAAGAACTTTTTCCTACAGTATTTCAAAATAGCAGAGTAAAAGAAATTATAACCCAGTTTAAAAAAGTGGTTAAATAACTACCAAATAATTTTACAATTTTTAGGAACTTTATACTTAATAAGTCCTTTTTCGTACACCGATAAAGGATTACCTTTCAGTATAATTTTTTCTAAGCTTCTAAGGCCTCTGGCATCTAAACCGTTTGAGATTTGAGATAAGTTATTTGCTGAAAAATCAACAAAAACTAAACTTTTTAGTCTGCTAAATGAATCCGGTAATAACCATATAGCATTGTTTTTTAGATATAATTTTTCTAAAGTTTTAAAAACATTGATGTCTTCAGGTAATTTTTCAATGTTATTATGCTCCATATATAAAAACGTTAAAGCAGGTAAGCGTAAAATAGCCGGATTGATTCTTTTTAATTTATTCGCATTTAACTTTAACTTTTTTAAATTCACTAACTGATTAATTTTATCAGGAACAGATGTTAAATTATTGTTAGATAAGTTTAATATTTCTAGTTTTTCTAGCTGAAAGAAAGAACTATCTATAAAAGAAATATTATTATTGTTAAGCTTTAATATTTTTAGATTTTTTAAAGTGGTAACTTGAGGAGGTATTACAGACAAATTTTGGTGAGAAATATCTAAATAAAAAACTTTTTCTGGTTTTTTTAAAGCTTCATCAATAGAGGTAAAAATTACAGGTTCTTGAGAAAATAAAAGGAAATTAGAAAAAGAGAAAAAAAGTGTAAAAAATAATTTCATTAGAAATAGATTAATAAGGTGAAAATAACGTATCAAAAATAGTAAATCAAATAAATATAATAACCTAACTTTTTAATTTTTTTAAGATAAAAATGCTTTGTAAGTATAGTGTTTATAAGGGGTTTTACCGAAAACGATTTCGTTTTTTTTAGAAAAATCAATGTAAAAAATAAGTAGATTTGACACAGAAATTATGGCAAAAAGAATAAAAAAAATAGCAGTAATGACCTCAGGAGGAGACGCTCCGGGAATGAACGCAGCAATACGATCGGTAGTAAGAACTTGTGCATATTATAGAACAGAATGTATAGGGATATACCGAGGGTACCAAGGAATGATTGAAGGAGATTTTGTTACTATGACAGCTCGTAGTGTGAATAATATTATTCATAAAGGAGGTACGATTTTAAAATCTGCCAGATCGAAAGAGTTCATGACAAAAGAAGGAAGACAAAAAGCCTACGAAAACTTGAAAGAACATGAAATTGACGGTTTAGTAGTAATTGGAGGTGATGGTTCTTTTACCGGAGGTGTTGTTTTTAATGAAGAGTATGGTTTTCCCGTTGTTGGAATTCCGGGAACAATTGATAATGATATTTATGGAACTTCACACACATTAGGATATGACACAGCTTTAAATACAGCTATGGAGGCTATAGATAAAATACGTGATACCGCCTCGTCTCATAACAGACTGTTTTTTGTTGAGGTAATGGGAAGAGATGCTGGTTTTATAGCTTTAAACGCAGGAGTTGGTGCAGGAGCAGAAGAAATTTTAATTCCGGAAGAAAACCTAGGATTAGATAGAATGCTGGAATCACTTAAAAAAAGTAAAAGATCCGGAAAATCGTCTAGTATTGTGGTGGTGGCTGAAGGAGATAAATCTGGTAAAACTGTATATGAACTAGCAAATTATGTTGAAGAAAATTTACCGGAATATGAAGTGAGGGTATCTGTTCTAGGGCATATGCAAAGAGGTGGCTCTCCAACATGTTTTGACAGAGTGTTAGCTAGTAGATTAGGTGTAAAAGCAGTTGAATTATTAATAGATGGCCAATCTAATTTAATGGTTGGATTACAAGATAACCAAGTGGTGGCAACTGATTTAGAAAAAGCAATAAAAGGAATTCAAGAAATAGATATGGAGCTCTTACGAGTTTCTGATATTATGACTACTTAAAACTTAAATATATTATGATTAAAATAGGGATTAACGGATTTGGTAGAATTGGTAGATTAGCATTCAGATCTGCAGTGAAACGTTCAAATGTACAAGTTGTAGCTATTAATGATTTATTAGAAGATGTGAATTATTTAGCTTATATGTTAAAATACGATTCTGTACATGGAGAATTTGAAGGAACTGTAGAGGTGATTGATAACAAGTTAATTGTGAACGGAAATGAAGTAAGAGTTACTGCTGAACGTAATCCTGAAGATTTAAAATGGGATGAAGTAGGTGCTGATTATGTACTTGAGTGTACAGGTTTTTTTACAGCAAAAGATAAAGCGCAGCTTCATATTAACGGAGGAGCTAAAAAAGTAGTAATTTCAGCTCCGTCACCGGATGCTCCTATGTTTGTTATGGGAGTAAATAATAAAGAATTAAAAGAAACCGATACAATTTTTTCAAATGCTTCTTGTACTACAAACTGTTTATCGCCAATAGCAAAAGTATTACATGATAATTTTGGAATAGAAGAAGGGTTAATGACTACTGTTCATGCTACAACTGCAACGCAAAGAACTGTAGATGGACCTTCTTTAAAAGATTGGAGAGGAGGAAGAGCAGCATTACATAACATAATTCCTTCATCAACAGGTGCGGCAAAGGCAGTAGGAAAAGTAATTCCTGAATTAAACGGAAAATTAACAGGAATGGCGTTTAGAGTACCTACTATGGATGTTTCAGTAGTTGATTTAACAGTTAGATTAAAAAATAAAGCATCGTATGAAGAAATTAAAAGAGTAATGAAAGAAGCGTCAGAAGGAGAAATGAAAGGGGTATTGGGGTATACTGAAGAATTAGTAGTATCACAAGACTTTGTAGGAGATATTCGTACTTCTATTTTTGATGCAAATGCAGGTATAGCTCTATCAGATAACTTTGTTAAAGTTGTTTCATGGTATGATAACGAAATGGGATATGCAACTAAACTGGTTGATTTGGCGGAATACTCAGCATCATTAAAAAATGCTAATGTAACAGCATATTCGGAATCATTGTAAAACATATATAATTCTTTTGTTAAAAACTGATAGGAATTTAATTCCTATCAGTTTTTTTGTATTTATATAGTTTATATTTGTACTACCCAAATAATAGGGGTGAAAGTTTGTTGTTAGCCTTATTTTAAGGCAAAAAATAAAATAAAAAGAAATGATAAAAATTGGAATCAATGGTTTTGGAAGAATCGGAAGAATTGCTTTCCGTTCAGCCATACAGAGAGATAATATACAAATAGTAGCGATTAATGATTTATTAGATGTAGATTATTTAGCGTATTTGTTGAAATATGACTCGGTACATGGTCGTTTTAACGGAACTGTTGAGGTAAAAGACGGAAATTTAGTAGTAAACGGACAAATTATTCGTGTAACTGCTGAGAGAAATCCTGAAAATTTAAAATGGGATGAAGTAAATGTTGACTATGTAATCGAGTCAACCGGTTTCTTTACAGATAAAGATAAAGCATCATTACATTTAAAAGGAGGTGCAAAAAAAGTTGTGATATCAGCACCATCTAAAGATGCTAAAATGTACGTAATGGGAGTAAATCACAAAGAATTAACAGCTGATGAAGTTGTATTCTCAAATGCTTCTTGTACTACTAACTGTTTAGCTCCTTTAACTAAAGTTATTCATGATCATTTTGGTTTAAAAGAAGGATTAATGACTACAGTTCACGCAGCAACGTCTACTCAAAATGTAGTAGATGGTCCTAACAAAAAATGGCGTAGAGGTAGAACGGTAGTTAACAATATTATACCTACAAGTACAGGAGCAGCAAAAGCGGTAACAGAGGTAATTCCGGATCTTAAAGGTAAATTAACTGGAATGGCAGTTAGAGTACCGGTACCTGATGTTTCATTAGTAGATTTAACGTTTAGAACGGAAAAATCAACTTCTTTACAAGAAATATTATCAACGTTAAAAGAAGCTTCTGAAGGAGAGTATAAAGGAATTATTGGTTATACAGAAGATGAAGTAGTTTCTCAAGATTTTGTATCTGAGCCAAGAACTTCGGTGATTGATGCAGATGCTTGTTTAGAGTTGAATGAAAACTTTTTTAAAGTTATTTCGTGGTATGACAACGAGTTTGGATATGCTACTAAAATTGTAGATTTATTAGTATATTCAGCTTCATTATAAAAAAGCATAAAAAACACATAAATATTTTCCCGCTTTTGCGGGATTTTTTATTTAAGATAAACAGTTTCGATATGGAGATAGCAATTATAGCACATGATGGAAAAAAGAAAAGAATGGTAGAATTTTTAAACACCCATAAAGATGTTTTAAAACAAAAGAGTATTCAGTTAATTTCTACCGGAACAACCGGAACCAGAGCACAAGAAGCAGGATTTGAAGTAGAACGTTTTTTATCAGGTCCCTATGGTGGAGATGCACAAATAGCAAGTAGAGTAGCGGAAGGAAAATGTAAAATGGTTATCTTTTTTAGAGACCCACATGAAAAACATCCGCATGAACCGGATATTACGATGTTATTACGTTTGTGTGACGTTCATAATGTGCCGTTAGCAACCAATCCGTCAACAGCAGAACTTTTAATTAAAGCTATTTAAATATAGAATATAAAAAAACTCAGCTACATGCTGAGTTTTTAAGTTTTTATTTAATAGCGATCATGCTAATTTCAACATTTACAAATTTTGGTAGATTTGCTACTTCAACCGTTTCTCTTGCAGGAGCTGTATCTTCATTAAAATACTGTCCGTAAACTTCGTTAATTTTAGCAAAGTTGTGCATGTCTGAAATAAATATAGATGTTTTCACAACATTTTCAAAAGTCATATCGGCAGCAGTTAAAACTTCTTTCATGTTTTCCATTACCTGTTTAGTTTCAGCTTCAATAGAGTCTAATACTAAATCTCCGGTTTCAGGGTTAATAGCTATTTGCCCTGATGTATATAGCGTATTTCCACTTAAAACAGCTTGATTGTATGGCCCAATAGGTTGTGGTGCTTTTTGAGTTGTGATAATTTTTTTCATAATATATAGATATGTTGTTTGTGTTTAGTATTAGAAAAGTACTCTGTCTGGCGGTTTATTTTTATCCCATTTAAGATCGCTCATTACAGATGATTTTACGCCAATAAAGAAATAATAAGCAGAATTTCTTCCAAAAGGAGTCCAGTTAAAGTTAAAGCGCCAACTGTCTAAATCTCTTGAAAAATTTAATCGGGTAAATGTAAAAGCGTTGTTTTTAATGTCATATCCTGAAGAAAAACCTACTTTCCATTTCGGCGATAATTCTACATTACCACTAAACATTAAAGAATTATTATTAATACCGCTTGTAATTCCGTCGTTAGAATAATTCATGGCATAGACTAAGTTTAAGTCCCAAGGAATTTTAGCCTTGTATAAGTTAGTTACTTTAGTTTTTGAGGAATTATCGTTAGTATTATTATCTAACGGATTTCCAAGATTGTTGGTAGGAGATATGTTTTGCCCAAAAACATCTGGGGTGTTTTGTGCTCCGTTACCGTTATCTTCTTTATTATCTTTATCCTCCTTTTTTTCAAAATCTTTGCTTGAAATTGAATAATTAGCAGTAACACCAACATTGGTAAGTCTAAAAATATTTGGATTAAAAACATTGATTCGTTGCCCTTTACTGTTTACCTGATAAGGATCTAAAGAAGCACTCATATTTAAAGCTAATTTATCTTTAAATAATCGAGTACCAGCACTGGCACTAACAGGGCTCCAACGTAAACTATCAGCTGCAATATTATAACTTGTACTAAAGTTTAAGTTGTTTAATATGGTTACTTTTTTATCCTCTTCATCACTATTTGGGTCTTTAGGAGCTACTTTAGCTTCTAAAACATTGTTTACAGAGATACCAATTGAATTAGAGATACCACTTCCGGGAGTTCCATAAATACCACCTTCAAAAGGAGAATAGGTTAATAGATTGTTCGAATCTGTAAGATTCTGTTGTACTTGTAGATTATAGTCGTCAGCAAAATTAGGACGGTAACCATATGAAATAGTAGGTCTTATAGTGTGTCTTATAGCTTTTAATCTACCTTTTTTAAAGTTATAAGTACCGTAAATATTGGTAGACAAAGATGCTCCAAAATTATATTCGTGAAAACGAGTAAATCCGTTAATGGTATCATTAATAATATCACCAAGATTGCCCTTTGAGTTTATTGCCGTCGGATCAAATCGCTTGTTAATCTTTTTAAAATACCAAACATCTTTATAACTTACCGAAGGAGATAATGTGAAATATTTTAAAACCTTAAGATTGGTGCTGGTACTTAAATTATGTTGTAAACCGGCTTTTGCAGTTCTAAACATTTTAGGCTTAAAAAAATCAGCATCTGTAGTATTAATACTGTATTGACCACTCATACTGTAGTTAAGCCCCATTTTTTGAATAGGATTTTTCTTAACTCCGCCTTTACCAACAAAAGGAAAAATTCTATCCATGTTTAACTGTAAAGACGGTAAGGTCATAGTAATAGAATTATTGTTGGTATTTTGTTGATGAGTTGCCGTAACGTTCATATTAAAAGGAGTTCCTACAAACTTTTTATAATACGAAATTGATGAACTTAATGTATTTGTTAATCTTTGTGAATTATTAAACTCATTTAACGATTGATTGTAATACTGACTACTACCTAAGTTTACCGAAGCAGAGAATCGAGAGTTCGGGCTGGATTTAGCATCTTGGCTATGACTCCATCGTATATTAAAATTAGATGATTTACTATAACCGCTAAGCCCTCGTATTCCTTGTATAATATTTTCAAATCGAATGCTAAAATTTCCGGTAAATTTATAACGTACATAATAATTAGAATCACTTCTAAGCCCCCAGCTACCATTTGTATATACATCTCCCAAAACGGTTAAGTCAAAATAATCACTCAATGCAAAATAATACCCTCCGTTTTGTAAAAAGAATCCTTGACTATTACTATCTCCCCAAGATGGAATAATAAAACCAGAAGAACGTTTGTCAGTTAAAGGAAAATATGCAAAAGGTAAATATAAAGGTGTAGGAACATCTGCTAGTACTAAATGACTACCACCTACAATAATTTTTTTTCCCGGAACCAATTTAGCTTTGCTAGTAGAAATATAATAATCCGGAATCTTTTTTTGGGAAGTTGTAAAACGAAGTTTACGCATATAAATAGTAGAGTCGTTTACCCGTTTTGTTTTTTCTCCGTAAGTAATAATATCGTTTTGTACTGTTTTTACTCCGTAAATCAGCGCTTTTTTTGTTTTGAAATTAAATAAAATAGAATCTTGTTCGCTTTCCTGTCCGCCTTGTTTAAATTGAGGTCTTTGTTGATAGCCTAAACTATCTTTAATTCCTTTGGCATAAACCGTATTATTTTTATAATCTAAAATTATAATACCGGCTTTAAGATCTAAGTCAGTATAAGTAACTCTGGCTTTATTATATAAGGTAATAGTTTTGTTTTTGGCATCTTGAATAGTATAATCTTCCGCATCGTGAGTAATAATACCATCGATTACTTCTTTAGGTTTTATAGAATCTGTAGGAATTGAATCTTTAGGTTGTTTTATCGTGTTTTCCTTTTTTATGTTAAAAACAGAATCTTTTAAAATATTTAAAGGTTTATCGGGTTTAGGTTTAGAGGGTAATTCTCCTTTTTCACCGGAATCTTGTGAATAGCTTAATTGAAAACAAAAAAGACTGAATGCTAAAAGTATGTGGGTTAGATTTGTTCGCAATGCTATAAATACTATTTTTGTGTTAAATTAAAAATATGGCTTACTATTTGAGTTAACAAATTTTAAGCGTCAAAATTACTTAAAAAATATTGATGAAAATCTTAAAATTGAGCAAATATATTACCAAAAGATTAACTTTTGTTTTTTTTATAGGAATCACTTTTTTTTCCTGTTTTACAACGGTTAATGCACAAAAAAAGTATGTAATAGTCTTAGATGCAGGGCATGGAGGTAAAGATCCTGGAAACTTAGGAAATGGATATAAAGAAAAAAAAATAGCCTTAAGTGTAGCTTTGGAAGTAGGAAATGAACTTTCAAAAATTAAAGATGTTGAAGTCGTATATACCAGAAAAAAAGATGTTTTTATAGAGTTACATAACAGGGCTAAAATAGCCAATGATAAAAAGGCAGATTTATTTGTTTCTATACATTGTGATTCCTATTCACAGTCCAGAGCCCACGGGGCCGGAACCTTTGTTCTTGGATTAAGAGGAAATGATAAAAACCTTGAAATAGCCAAAAGAGAAAACGCGGTAATTTTATTAGAAGATAATTATAAGCAAAATTATGATTACGATCCTAACTCGCCGGAATCACTTATAGGACTATCATTATTACAAGAAGAAAATTTAGATAATAGTTTACTAATAGCTGGATTAATTCAAAGTAATTTTTCTGACTTAAGAAGATTTGATAGAAAGGTAAAACAAGATAATTTCTTAGTATTAAGAGAAACTATTATGCCCAGTGTTTTAGTAGAATTAGGATTCTTAACCAATAAAGCCGAGGGAAATTTCTTAAATACAAAATCAGGACAAATAAAAATGGCTAAAGCAATTTCTAGTGCTGTTCAAAAATATATAAATCGATTAAAAATGAACACAATAGGGGAAGTTGTTGAAGCAATAAAAGAAGAAAAACAACAACCGAAACCTGTTGAGGAAAAAGTTGTAGAGGTTAAAAAAGAAGAACCTATTAAAGTAAAAGAAGTTGTAGCTGAAAAACAACCTGAAAAGAAAGAAACAGAAGTAATAAAAACAATTTCACAAGAAAAATCTGATACCGTTGAGTTTAGAGTTCAAATAGCAGCATCTAAAAGGAAGTTAGATACAAGCAATTTTAATTTTAAAGGATTAGATAATGTAGAATCATTACTTATTGATGACTATTATAAGTATTACTACGGGAAAACTTCTGATTTTCAAGAAATAAAAAGGATACAAGCTAAAGTGAGAGAAGCGGGGCATGCAGGTGCTTTTGTTGTAGCATTTAAAAACGGAATAAAAATTTCGTTAAAAGAAGCTCTGAAAACAAATTAATTTAGACCTATTCTAGGTGCAAACTACCAAAAATTATTAGTATTTTCGCCTGTAATAATTTTTTTGCATGTCTAAAGAGTTAAAAACAGGAATAGTAGCTGTAATAGTAATAGCGTTATTTGTATGGGGCTATAACTTCTTAAAAGGTCAAGATCTTTTTAACCCAAGCACACGTTATTTTTACGTAGAATATGATAATATTAGTGGATTAAATGAAGCTAGTGTTGTTACTATAAATGGACTTAAAGTAGGTAAAGTTGCTGAGATTAATTTCAACCCAAATCCTGAAAAAAAAGGAAAGTTAATTGTAACCTTAAGTGTTGAAAACAACTTTAAATTTTCTAAAAATAGTATAGCTAAAATATACTCAGCAGGTTTAATGGGAGGTCAAAATTTAGCTATAGTACCTAGTTATGAAGGAGAAGAAGCCAAATCAGGAGATTATCTAACCGGAAAAGTCGAGTCTGACTTAATAGCATCATTAAGTGATAAATTAACCCCAAAATTAGAGCATACTATTGTGGGAGTTGATTCTTTAGTGTCTGGGTTCAATCAAATACTAGATGATAAGTCAAGAAAAAGCTTAAACAGAAGTATTTTAAACTTAGAAAATACGGTTTCTGATGTTAGAAAAACATTAGGAGCTGTAAATTCAATGCTTAACAATAGCAAAGGTAATATTGAGGCAACCGTTCAAAATGCTAAAAAAATCACGGATGATTTTTCTAAAGTTTCTGAAGAGTTAGCTAAAGCAAACCTTGGAAATACAGTAAAAAAACTGGAAACTACATTGACTAATGTAAATACTTTATTAGCTGATATGAAGAGCGGAAAAGGTACTTTAGGAAAGTTAATGACAGATGAAAAGATGTATACCAATTTAACCAATGCATCTAAAGAATTAGAAGAGCTATTAAGAGAAATGAAATTGAACCCAAAACGATTTGTACATTTTTCTTTATTTGGAAAAAAAGCCAAGCCATATAATGAAGAAAACAATGAAAATAATGTAAGTAATCAGTAGTATGAGCTGGATAAAGATCATATCTTTTAATGAGGCTGAAGGAAAGCTTAAGAAATTATATCAAAAAGTAACCGGACCCAATAATAATGTAGATAATATAATGTTGGTTCATGGACTTAGACCTCATACAATGGTAGGGCATATGGCTCTTTATAAAAATGTTCTACATAACAGTAATAATACACTTCCAAAGTGGTATTTAGAAACTATAGGTGTTTATGTGAGTCTATTAAATAACTGTGAATATTGTGTTGAACATCATTTTACAGGTCTACAAAGATTGTTGGGAGATGCTACAAAAGCAAATCAAATAAGAAAAGGTTTAGAAACCCATAAACCTGAAATAGCTTTAGATGAAAAGTTTTCTCAAGGACTTAAATATGCTGAAAAATTAACGTTAACCCCTTCTGAAATAGTAAAGGCTGATGTTGAAAAATTACAGCAAAGCGGAATAACAGATGGAGAAATTTTGGAAATAAACCAAGTAGTAAGCTATTTTAATTACGCTAACCGAACAGTTTTAGGGTTAGGAGTTTCTACCAGCGGAGATATTTTAGGACTATCACCTAATAGTTCTGAAGACGATAATTGGAATCATCAATAAAACTAACAAATAATACATGGAAAATTACACGCCAAACATCTTTTTTGCCTTTATTTTAGTCGCAGGTATAGGATATTTTGTAATGAATGTTCGAAAGTTGATTAGAAATATAAAATTAGGAAAAGATATTGATAGAACAGACAGAAAGCCGGAACGATGGAAAAATATGGCTAAAATTGCTTTAGGGCAATATAGAATGGTACGCCGTCCGGTTTCAGGAGCTTTACATATTATCGTTTATGTAGGTTTCTTAATTATCAATATAGAAATGTTAGAGATAGTTATTGATGGTTTATTAGGAACTCACAGAGTTTTTCAAAAACCGCTTGGTGACGGATTGTATGGTTTCTTAATAGGTACTTTTGAAATATTAGCAATAATGGTTTTTATTGCAGTAACTGTATTTTGGTTCCGTAGAAATGTTGAAAAAGTAAAACGTTTTTGGAACAAGGAAATGCAAGGATGGCCAAAAAATGATGGAAATATCATTTTATATTTTGAAATGGTTTTAATGTCGTTGTTCTTACTTATGAACGCCACCGACGTAACCTTTCAAAATTCAGGAGCCGGAAATGTAATTTCACAGTTTATCGCTCCGTGGTTTAGCAACTTCTCTCATGAAGAACTTCATATGATTGAAAAAGTAGCATGGTGGTTACATATTGTAGGAATTTTAATTTTCTTAAACTATTTATACTACTCTAAACACTTACATATTTTATTAGCGTTCCCTAATACATTTTTTGCAAACTTAAAACCTAAAGGTCAGTTTACAAATGTAGCTGCAGTTACCAATGAAGTAAAAATGATGATGGATCCGGATGCAGATCCTTATGCAATGCCGGAAGAAAGTGAAAATGAAAGTGAACCTGAAAAGTTCGGAGCTTCAGATGTAATGGATTTAAACTGGGTACAGTTAATGAATGCTTATACTTGTACAGAATGTGGAAGATGTACCTCTTCATGTCCGGCTAACTTAACAGGGAAAGAATTATCTCCTAGAGCTATCATGATGAAAACTCGTGACAGATTGGAAGAAGTTGGTAAAAATATAGATGCTAACAAAGGAACATTTGTGCCGGACGGAAAACAGTTATTAGACGATTACATTACAAGAGAAGAATTATGGGCTTGTACTACCTGTAATGCCTGCGTTCAGGAATGTCCGGTAAATATTGATCCTTTATCAATCATTATGGAAATGCGTCGCTATTTAGTAATGGAAGAATCAGCAGCTCCGCAAGAGTTAAATATGATGATGACCAATATAGAAAATAACGGAGCTCCTTGGCAATATAGTCAAATGGACAGATTGAATTGGAAAGACGAATAAAAAGAATTATTAATTCTAATTATGAATTGTGAAGAGCTATAGAACTCATAATTCATAATTTTAAAATATAAAATTAATTATGAACGTACCAACAATGGCAGATATGATGGCTCAAGGAAAACAACCGGAAGTGTTGTTTTGGGTAGGAGCTGCAGGAAGTTACGACGATAGAGCAAAAAAAATAACCAGAGCATTTGTAAAAATATTACAACAAGCAAATGTAGATTTTGCTGTATTGGGTACCGAAGAAAGTTCAACAGGAGATGCTGCAAAAAGAGCAGGAAATGAATTTTTGTTTCAAATGCAGGCTATGACTAATATTGAAGTGCTAAATACTTATGAGGTAAAAACAATTGTAACTTGTGATCCGCATTCATTTAATACCTTAAAAAATGAGTACCCTGGTTTGGGTGGTGCTTATGAAGTATATCATCATACACAATACATAAACAAATTAATCAAAGAAGGTCGTTTAACAATTGAAGGTGAAAATTTAAAAAATAAAAGAGTAACCTATCATGATCCTTGTTATTTAGGTAGAGCTAATGATGTATATGAAACTCCAAGAGATTTAATTAGGCGTTTAGGAGTGAAAATGACAGAAATGAAACGTCATAAATCAACAGCATTATGTTGTGGAGCAGGTGGTGCTCAAATGTTTAAAGAGCCTGAAAAAGGAAATAAAGACATAAATGTATTAAGAACGGAAGATGCACTGGAAACAAATCCACAAGTTATAGCAACCGGATGCCCTTATTGTAATACAATGATGACAGATGGAGTTAAATTTAAAGAAAAGGAAGATCAGATTGAAGTAAAAGATATAGCTGAATTAATTGCAGAAGCTAATAATCTTTAACAAAATAGCATAAAGTTTTCTTAAAAGCGTATTGCCTGGGCAGTACGCTTTTTTTATGGTATTAAATTTGCGAGTTAAAATATAATTCAAATTAATTTATTATATATGAAATACGTATACACCCTTCTGTGTTTTGTATTATTAATATCATGTAATGATACAGAATTTTCGCTCAGTGGAAACGGAGCAATTTCAACCATAACCTTTAATGTTACCAGTACAAGTGCTAATAAAAGTGCTAAAATAAGAACCGTTTTTATTGAATCTGGTTTTTTTAAGTTTGATAATACGGTTGATACAGGTTTACCTTATAATAAAGCTTACAGTGCGGTAATTAATTTTGCGGCAAGTTTAGGTTTTGATTATGAAGATAAAACAACCGGAACCTTTAACAACTATACAATAACTGTAGAAATACTAAGAAATAACATCTTAGTTGAAAAAAGAGATTTTTTAATAGATGTTTCCGGAAAAAAAGTAAATTTAGATGTAATGATCAATAAATAAATCGAATATTATATTACAACAAAAGGAAAGCATTGCTTTCCTTTTTTTATGCACAAATATTTATCTTTGAAACTTTATATTATCTAAATGAAAAACTACATAAAAGCAGCACGTTTACGTACATTACCATTATCAGTATCCGGTATTATTGTAGGTGCATTCTTAGGGTTAAACGATTCTCTTTTTAAAATAACTTCTGAACAATTTAATATTGCGGTAAGTATAGGAAAGAATAATATACTGGAAACTCCCATTTTTTGGTTGGCAATTATAACAACTATCGGTTTTCAAGTATTGTCAAACTTTGCTAATGATTACGGGGATGGAATAAAAGGAACAGATGAAAATAGAACGGGAGAAGCACGTATGGTTTCATCTGGGGCTATAACACCTGCTCAAATGAAGAGAGCTATGATCATTACAGCCGTTTTTACCATACTGGTGGCATTGTTTCTTATTTATACAGCATTTGGTAAAGATAATTTTATGTATTCTGTGCTATTCTTTATTTTAGGAATAGCCTCTATAGTTGCAGCCATAAAATATACAGTAGGAAAATCCGCTTATGGTTATAGTGGCTTTGGAGATGTATTCGTGTTTGTGTTTTTTGGGTTGTTAGCTGTAGTTGGAACTTATTTTTTATATACTAAACAGTTAGAATTTACTGTCTTTTTACCGGCATTTACCGTAGGCTTGTTAAGTACAGCTGTCTTGAACTTAAATAATATGAGAGATAGGGAAAATGATGCTAAATCCGGAAAAAATACATTAGTGGTAAAAATAGGAAGTGAGTTTGCTAAATATTATCATTATTATTTAATAGGAGCCTCTTTCTTATTTGCTTTATTATATACAGTAATACATTATAAAACACCGTATCAATTTCTATTTATTATAGCATACATTCCTTTAGTAAAACACCTGCTTTTTGTAATGAAAAATAAAGAGGAAGCCTTATTGGATGGTGAGCTTAAAAAAGTAGCGTTAAGCACCTTTTTATTTGCAATACTTTTTGGAATAGGGCAAGTTTTGTAACTTGTAACAAAAAGAGAAAATTATGAAATATATTATCAGGTTATTTTTAGCATTAGTTCTTATAGGATGTAAAGAACGAGCTTCTTTAGGGTATGGCCGTTCAGAAACTATATCAGATGAGGTAACGTATCAAGCAAACTCTTCAGTATTAAATGAAGAAGAAGATACAGATAAAAGTATAACTGAACGAAAATTAATAAAAAACGGAACCCTAGAATTTGAGGTAGAAGATTTAAGTAAAGCAAGAGAAAAAATACTAAAAACAGTAACTGATGTTAAAGGATATATTTCTTCAGATGAGGAAGCAACATCATCTTACAGAAGTAGTAATTATTTAACCATACGAATACCGGCAAATAATTTTGATAACTTTTTGAATACTATTTTAAATGGAGTAGAAAAGTTTGATCAAAAGAAAATAACTGTTAACGATGTTACAGAGCAGTATTTAGATGTTGAAACAAGACTAAAAAATAAAAGAATACTAGAAGAAAAATATCGTGAAATTTTAAAAAAAGCAAAAAGCGTTAAAGAAATACTTGAGGTAGAAAAAGAATTGAGCGCCATAAGAGAAGAAATTGAAGCAGCCGAAGGAAAACTAAAATACCTTCAAAATCAAGTGTCTTTTTCTACCGTTTATATAACTATTTATAAAGAATTATCGAGCCAAGATAGTTTTATGAGTAATATAGGAAACGGTTTTAAAAATGGAGTAGAAAACTTAAAAATGGCAGCCGTTTTTTTAGTGAATATATGGCCTTTTTTAATACTCCTTATCTTACTTCTTTATTGGTTCAAAAAGAAAAAGCAAAAAAAATCAACAACAAATAACTAATCAATGAAAATTACATTTTACGGTCATGCTTGTTTTGGTATTGAAGTTAACGGAACACATATAGTAATAGACCCTTTTATTACAGGAAATCCTAAAGCATCGCATATACAATTAAATACTCTTAAAGCAGATTACATATTACTTACCCACGCACACCAAGATCATGTGTTAGATGTAGAAGTATTGGCAGCAAGAACTGGAGCAACCATTATTTCAAATTATGAAATAGTAATGTATTACGGAGCTAAAAATTTTAAGGGACACCCTGTAAATCATGGAGGAACTTTTAAAACCAATACATTTTCTGCAAAATATGTAAACGCAGTTCATACATCTTCATTTGCTGATGGTTCTTATGGTGGCCAACCAGGTGGATTTGTACTAACAGCAGGTGAAAAGTCATTATATATATCCGGAGATACTGCTGTTACTATGGATATGAAACTTATTCCAATGACTACCCGGTTAACAGCTTCAATTTTTCCAATAGGAGATAATTTTACCATGGGAGTTAAAGATGCTATAATAGCTAGTGATTTTGTTGAATGTAATACCGTAATAGGATGTCATTTTAATACATTTCCCCCAATTGAAATAGATATAAAAGAAGCGAAAAAATTATTCTCAGATACAAATAAAGAATTAATCCTGCTAGAAATAGGAACATCAATTACATTATAAAAAATACATGAAAACAGTAAAAATTATTTTAGGAGTTATTATAGCTTTATCAGTAGTGTTTTTCGCGACAGGATTAATTATTCAAGAATTAAACTATACGTCAAAAGTAACTATTGATAAACCTGTAGAAGAAGTATTTTCATTGTTTAATAATGATGAAAACTTGCCTAAATGGATTCCTGAAATAAAATCAGTAAAGTCAATACAAAAACAAGAAGGTGTAGTAGGAAGTACTTATGCTGTAGCAGTTGAAAGTCAAGGACAAGAAATTATATTAGAAGAAAAAATAATGGCTTACGAACCTAATAAAAATATCAAGTTGTTTTTTAAAGGAGGAGGCATGTTAAAAACAGATGATTATCACTTTGAATCTGAAAATCAAAAAACAACAATAACGCTCATAACTCAATGCAAAAGCAGTAGTTTTATTTTAGGCTGTATGCTGCCGTATGTAAAAGGAAAATTAGCCGCACAAGATCAACAATATCTTACTAATTTTAAACAATTTGCTGAAAAAAACTAATGATAAAAGCTACTTATAAACAATACAATCTAGAATTTAAACAAGCAAGTGGTACTTCAAGAGGAGTTTTAAAAACAAAAGAAACCTGGTTTTTAATGCTGGAAAAAGAAGGAAAGCAAGGTATAGGAGAGTGTGGATTGTTTAGAGGATTAAGTGTAGATGACAGACCTGACTACGAAGAAAAAATACAATGGGCTTGTTGCCATATTCATTTAGGATTAGAAACCCTTTTGCAAGAATTGTTAGAGTTTCCTTCTATTCAATTTGGATTAGAACAAGCATTTTTATCATTAGAAAGTAATGATACGTTTGTATTATTCCCATCAGCATTTACTCAAAAGCAGGCGCCAATAGCTATAAACGGATTGATATGGATGGGAGATAAAGTATTTATGCAGCAACAAATAAAAGATAAACTGCAACAAGGCTTTTCAACCATAAAAATGAAAATCGGAGCTATTGACTTTGAAACAGAATTACAGTTACTGAAATCTATCAGGAATGAATTTTCAGCAAAAGAAATTGAATTACGGGTAGATGCCAACGGAGCGTTTTCACCTATTAATGCTATGGATAAATTGCAACGGTTGTCAGAATTAGAATTACATTCTATAGAACAACCTATAAAACAAGGGCAATGGCAAGAAATGGCTATATTGTGTGAAAAAACACCTTTACCTATTGCGTTGGATGAAGAATTGATAGGAGTCTTTAAAAAAGAAGAAAAACAAAAATGTATTTCAACCATTCAACCACAATACATTATACTAAAACCAAGTTTGGTTGGAGGATATAAAGGAAGTAATGAATGGATTGAGATAGCTAATAATTATAACGTAGGAAACTGGATAACCAGTGCTTTAGAAAGTAATATAGGGTTAAATGCTATTGCACAATGGACGTATACACTCAACAATCCTTTACCTCAAGGTTTAGGAACCGGTAGTTTATTTACCAATAATATTGAAAGTCCGTTGCAAGTAATTCAAGGGAAATTAGAATATGCTCTTAATAAACAATGGGGTAAATTATAAATTTGATTAAAAGTAGTATTATATGAATTTTATACAGCAAGCTTATAAAGGAAAAAATGAATGGTATTTATATGCCTTGGTATGTTTTATGGTTTTCTTTGGTTGGCAACTTTTAGGGGTTATTCCATTAGGAATTACCGCTGTAATGCACTCAAAAGATATGGATGAGCTAGCAAGAGCAGCAGAAGAAAACTTTATGACACTAGGAATTAATAGCAACCTGTTTTTATTTTTAATGATACTTATGTTTGCAATAGGATTGCTGTTTTTGTTCATGGGAGTTAAATTTGTGCATAAACGAGCGGTAAAAACAGTAGTAACCAGTAGAAAAAATATAGATTGGAAACGTTTCTGGTTTGGATTTATTTCGTGGGGATTTATTTCTGTTTTGGTTATAGGAGCAGGAATTTTAATAGAACCGGAAAGTTATGTATGGAATTTTAAACCAGTTCCTTTTTTTACATTATTAGTAATATCCTTTTTATTTTTACCGATACAAACCAGCTTTGAAGAATTGTTGTTTCGAGGGTATTTTATGCAAGGTTTAGGAATTCTGGTAAAAAACCGATGGTTTCCATTAGTAATTACCTCAGTAGCTTTTGGTTTATTACACGGCGCAAACCCTGAGGTAGAAAAATTAGGCGCTATTTCAATGGTGTTTTATATTGGTACCGGGTTCTTTTTTGGCATCATAACTTTAATGGATGAAGGAACTGAATTAGCTTTAGGTTTGCATGCAATTAATAATATTGTTGCCGCCTTTTTTGTAACGACAGATTGGACAGTTTTTCAAACAGATGCCTTATTTGTTGATACTTCAGAACCTTCTGTAGGAATAGAAATGTTTTTACCTGTTTTTGTTTTATATCCATTGTTGTTATTTATTTTTTCAAAAAAATATGGATGGGAAAGTTGGAAAGAAAAACTGTTGGGCAGCATTACAAAACCAATTCATGAAGATACAGTAGAAGAAATTACAGGTATATCTTAATACAATGAATATTCACCCAGCTTTTAGATTAAATAATCAATCTTTTTCAACGGTAGAGGAACTGTTAAATTACACTAAAACTTTTTCAAAAGAAGTGTATACATTCTTCTTAGATTGGTTTAATAAAGAAGATTATGTGATAGTGCATACTTCCGGATCTACAGGAAAACCGAAACCTATATCGCTTAAAAAAGCCTATATGGAAAATTCGGCTAAGGCAACCGGAGTTTTTTTTAATTTAAAAGAAAATACAACCGCATTAGTATGTATGTCTACTAACTACATTGCAGGAAAAATGATGCTGGTAAGAGCTTTAGTATTAGGGTGGCATATTGATATAGTTGAACCAAGTTCAAATCCTCTTGAAAATCTTGAAAAAATATACGATTTCTCAGCAATGGTCCCCATGCAATTACAAGCAAGTTTAGGAGAGTTACATAAAGTAAAAAAGTTAATTGTAGGAGGTGGCGTGGTTGCTTTTGATTTGATAAAAAAAATTCAACAAGTTTCTACACATATTTATGCTACTTACGGCATGACTGAAACCATTACACATATAGCAGTAAAAAAACTCAATTACTTTGAAGCGTCAGAAAAAGAGCAAGCATTATATACAACCTTACCGGAAGTTTATATAGAACAAGATTCCAGAAATTGCTTAGTAATAAATGCTCCTAAGGTTTCAGAAGAAAAAATAATCACAAACGATATTGTTAATTTAATTTCAGAAAAAGAATTTGAATGGTTAGGGCGTTTTGATCATGTAATTAATTCAGGAGGCGTTAAATTACATCCGGAGTTGATTGAAGAAAAGTTGGAAGCTATTCTAACAACCCGATTTTTCGTAGCAGGTGTTTCAGATGCTATTTTAGGAGAAAAGTTAATAGTAGTTATAGAAGGAAATGAATCAGATAAAAGTAGGGCAGAAATAACAAGGAAAATAAAAGGATTATCACGATTAAGTGCTTATGAAAAGCCAAAAGAAATCTTATTTGTTCCAAAATTCATAGAAACAGAAACCGGGAAAATTCAAAGACAAAAAACACTCAAATTAATTAAGAAACACTAAAAATTATCGGTCATGTAATCCCTTACCCGCAAAAATGGAAGGAATATGTTTTTCTATTCTGCTAAGTCTGGTTTTTGATTGTTTGGGTTGAGAAAAATAAAGAATATATCCTCGCTGACGCCCCGGAGTTAATTGCTCAAAAGCTAATTTAAAATCAGGAAGTTCATTAAATTTAACTACTAATTCATTAGGTAAAGACTCAGGCTCCTTTTTAAAATCAACAGTTAACCCTTGTTTTTCTATTTCAATTGCACTGAAAATATACTCTTTTAAAATTGAAGTTGATTCAACAATTTTTTGAGGATTAGTAAAGCGTAATTGTCGTACCGATTGAGAGTTTTTTCCGGGAGCTACTAAAATTTTATATGGATCGTCTAATAAACTTCCTTTAAAAAAAGAAAGAGTAGCATATTCTTTAAAAGCAGTTACCATAACTACGTTTTTTCCTTGAAAAGTATAACAAGGTTGCGACCATTTTAAAGTTTCTTCTAAACCACAATTAAGAACAAGGTCTCTAAGTAATTTTAACTCACGCGTCCAAGTATGTACTTTACATTGAGGTGTTTCAAAGTAGGAGCAACGACCGCAACCATTTTTTAAGTAAGAATCGACTTCTGAAATCATAGGAGTAAGATACAAATAAATATTTCTAACTCTTAAAAAAACTCCAATATGTACTTATTTGTATAAGTAGTAGCCACCTCAAGTTTTAGTATGCCTGTTTTTGTTTCATATATTTGGTTAGTATCCTCTTGATCGGCAATTCCCATCCAAGGTTCAAAACAAATAAAAGGGGCTTGTCCCTTTTGAGTCCAAAAAGCTAAGTATTTCCAGTTAGGAATATGCATATGAATTCCATGATTATGTTGGTGTGATTTTAAAGAAACGGTAGAAGATTGAATTCCTTCAAACATCATGGCATCATTATCAAATAAATCATGTGAAAGTTGAATCTGTTTACCTAGAGATACTTTTTTAGTTTGAGAGGTTCTAAATCCGGTTTTAGGATTTAAGAAATGTTGTGTCGGATTTTCATCAACTTCAAACTCAATATAGTAATCATTAAAATTAGTGTTGGTAACTAAAGGACAGTTAAAAGCAGGATGCGCACCTATTGAAAAATAAATAGAGGAATCATCAGTATTAATTACAGTATAAGAAACCAATAGTTGATTTTTATTCAATTCATAACTTATCTGTAAGGTAAATTTATAAGGATACACCGCTAATGTTTCTTTAGTATGTTGCAGCTCAAAAACTACCGAATGTGCATTTTGATGCGTAACGGTAAAAACTAAATCTCTGGCAAAACCATGTTGAGGTAACGTATATTCCTGCTCATTTACCAAATATGTATTATTTATTAACTTACCAACAATAGGAAATAAAATAGGAGCGTGGCGCTTCCAAAAACTAGCGTCACCACTCCATAAATAGTCAATATTTGTTTGCTTTGAATATATTTTTGTTAACTCAGCACCCAAAGGCTGTATATGAGTAGATATATATTCGTTTTCTAAAATAACCATAAGCTTAGTATTCTATTTTGTCTTCTTTTTCCGTCCACTTTTGAAAAGGCTCTAAGGCAATTTCTCTTCCCAATTGTTCAAAAGGAATACTTCTTTTTTCATACGGAAGCGGTATTTCTTTATAAATAAAAGCATCATCAAAACCAATATTGGCAGCATCTTGTTGGTTACTACCGTAGTACACTTTATCAGGACGAGCCCAGTAAATTGCACCTAAACACATAGGGCAAGGTTCACATGAAGTATAGACAATGCAACCATCCAATTGAAAAGAACCTAAATTTTTGCAAGCATCACGAATGGCAGTAACTTCAGCATGAGCCGTAGGATCATTGGTAGAGGTAACTTTATTATTTCCTTTTCCAACAATTATCCCGTCTTTAACAACAATACACCCAAACGGGCCTCCTTCATTGTTTTGCATTCCTTTTAAAGCTGCCTTTACAGCTTCACTCATAAATTCTTCGTGTGTATTCATTTTTTTTGTTTTTAAAGATAAAAAAAAGCCTGCAAAAGTAATTGTTTTTTCTAAAAAGGATCCCTTAAATACTAGCAACTTTAAGCTAGGTGAAATTTAGAGTTTACACTTGAAACGAAAAAGGACGATTTTATAACTTGAATTTTGATATTCATGACATTTTTTTAACAATTATATTGTTAAATTTTTCATTTTTGTTTTTAAGAATCAACAAAACTAACTTACCATGAAAAAACCTTTTAGATTAATTATGAGCACCTTACTCATTATAGGTGTTGCTTCTTTAAACTCTTGTAAAAAGAAGGAAAAAGAAACAGAAAAAAAAGAAGAAGCGGTAGCTTACAATGCTAAAGTAGATAGCAGTTTATGTATGAGTGATTGGTTTCCTCATGCAAAAACACCACCGCCGGCAGAAGGAAAAGGAAGTCCTTTTGACACAATAAGTACCACCAATGCTATTTTTCATCAATGGTCATGGCAAAAATTTTTATGGGCAACTAAGCCAACAGTAGAAGTAACATTAATTCCTATTATAACTCAAGGAGAACCAACTCCTATTGTAATTAAAACAAAATTACCTTTGTTTTTAAACCCTGAAAGAATGCATCAGGTTACTTCACATTTACAAAAAGTTGAACCAAAAGAAGGTGCTGCGGTAGTATTAACAGATACTTTACAAGCCGGATCAAGCGGGGTTTTAAAAACCAATCCTGCGTATAATAAAAACAATGTGTCAGAAACTGTTTTTTATTCAATACACATCAGCCCTACAATGCAAAAAGCAGCAGAAAAATATAAAGATTCTTTAGCTAGCGGTGCATTAGCAAAAAATAACTTAGCTACTTTCCCGGTAGGTTCATTAGAACTAAAAGTATCGTGGGTAGCTAAAAGTGCCATACCGGAAGATAAAATAGCTAATTATTATACTACGGTTGCAGCAATTAGTAGAGATGGTAAAAATTATACTAATACAGAAGTAGCCTTATTAGGAATGCACGTAGTTGGAGTGGTAGAAAATCACCCGGAATTTATTTGGGCTACTTTTGAACATGATGAATTAGCTCCTAATTATAACTGGAAAGAAAATAAAGCAAGTTCATCTACCAATAAATTATTATTTGCTGAAGGAACTACTATAGGAATTGATGGTATTACTTGGAGTAATGGAAGTGCTAAGGAAAAATACAGAGCATATGACTTGTTTAAGTTTGGAGTACCAAGAGACAGTACAGGAAATTTTATGAAAACAAGTCAGGAAGAATCTGTAAATTTTGATAATATCCAAAACATTAACGACTGTGTAAAAAAGAATTTAAAAGATGTTTGGAATCATTATTTCTATAATGGATCTCTTTGGATAGATACTGATGGATTAAATTCAAAAAAACAAGCAGAATTGTTGGTTAAATTAAATGATTCTTTAAGTGATTCAAAACCGGGAGCACATACCAGAGGTTCTGTAAACTGTGCTAATGTTACTATGGAAACATATACACAAACATTTAAAAGTAGTCTTTCTGAAATTAATGCAGGTAATTTAGCGAATTGTTTTAGTTGCCATAATACCGTAAACTTTTCTACAGGAAATCCTACGTCACCGTTATATTTAAGTCATGCGTTTAATGCTTATATAGAAAGATCGGAAGGAAAAACATTTAATGAAGTGGAGCTTTTAAAAGCTAAGCAAGAGGTTGAAGAGTTTATGAAAAACAAATTAAAGTAAGTTGACATAAACGAAAATAGTTATAAGATTGATATATAGCTAAAAACCTCCCTGCTGAAAACAAGTAAGCAGGGAGGTTTATTAATGAAAAAAATATGCGGTTAGCTATATTTATATAGTAGTTAAATGACTTTAGAGAATTGATGCCTTCTAAGCCAAAAAGGAGACTCTTGCCAGCGAGTTTCTACGCTGTAAAAAATATTTTTATGCTTTAGGTAATGTTTCCAAACAGCTTCTATTTGCTCTGAATAGGCATGATTAAAATCTTCTATTTTAGAAGGATCAAGAGTGTTTATAAAATTAAAATTCATTAATAACTCTTTTACCTGCACAGCACAAGCCATAGCATTAAACATTCCTTGTGATGATAAAGGATCAAAACTAATAGCAGCATCTCCTAAAGCAATCCATTGTTTACCAGCTACTTGGTTTAAACGAGTTGAATTAGCACTTACAGCACCATGAAAATTAATGGTATTAATAGCTGTTTTTTTTACTAATTGATGCATAATAGTGTTGGTATTAATAAGTTCTAAAAAGTTTTCCGTAGTTTTAAATGTACTGCGTGCAACTAAATCTGCATCGGTTTGAAAAGAAAGTATTCTTTTGTTACCGGGAACCACGGCGCTATACCACCAACCTAATTGCTCAGAAACTATAGTACTCATGGTATTAACTTCTGTATTAGGAAAGCTCATCCAGCAGGACACTAATTTATCATAATGCGTTCTTGTGATCCCTAAAGTACGTGTAAAATGGCTATTTCTTCCTGTAGCATCGATAACAAAAGAAGCTGTGATGCAGTAGGTATTTCTGTTTTTTACGGTGTTAGATTTAAAAATAACTTCCCAACCATTTTTAGTATAAGAGCTATTGTGAAGTTTTGCTCCCCAAATACAAGAAACCCCTCTTTTTTCTGCTACTTTTCTTAAATAACGCTCAAATTTTTGCCGGTCTAAACTACGAGAAAAACCGTCAGGATTTCGTAAATGATCTACAAAATGAACTTGATTACTTCCCCAATAGGATTGCATACCTAAATTAGGATGAAATAATTGTTGTTGTAACCATTCAGGTTCATCTTCTAAAAGGTGTAATTGGCGTAAGATACGTTGAGCAGCCGGAGCTAATGACTCGCCAACACGCTCAACAGGTTCTTCTAATTTATCAATAAGCGTTACCTGAAAGTGTTCAGCTAAAGAAATGGCAGCAATGCAACCTGCAATGCCGCCACCTATAATAAGTATCTCAGTTATGTGAACTGGTTTGTTTAACATACCCAAAAATTATTTTGGCATGTATCTTGAAAAACGAGTCATCTTTTCAGGAATACCCACTTCCACTCTTTTAGGAGCAGTTTCCTGGTGAGATTTTGATTGTTGTATCGTGTGTAATTTTGAAGCGATAAGATGTATCGTATTGGTAACATTACTAGTATCTTTAAAATCATTGATTAATTCACTATCAACTAAGGTTAACAATTCGTCTTTAGCACTTTCTAATAAAAACTGTTCATTTAATAAGTTATCATGTGATAATTTTTCAACTGCAGTATGCAGTACTTTTTGTGTACTTTCCTGTACATTCTTATTTCTATTTAAAACGTGTTCTAAATCATGTAAGGTAGCCTTTAATAAAGCAGCCTCTTGTTCCGGAGTAGGAGTAATTCCTACTTGCATTTCATTCGGGAAATTAGGATCATTAGGAACCCCCGGACGTTTTTGAACCACCGCCAGTTTATCAAAATACTTAATCATACTGTTAATTTGATTGGTATAGGTAGGTGCTTGACCGTCTAAAGGTAAATTGTCTAACCAGTCCGATCTGAAATTAAAAGCTTGAATTCTCGTTTCTTCTGATAAGTTAGTATCCATAGTTTGTTGGTAACGTTTTTCGTTGAGCACATTATTAGGTACTCTTGCCGGCCAGAAAGTAGGTAAATACGGATCGTATGCACTGGTGTATCCATCTCTACAACTTGCAGTATCTGTTTGCCAAGGAATAGCCATCCAACGAGTAATTCCGCCGGCAACCTGACCTCCTAAAATGGGACCTCTGGCTAATGGTAATACATCATTATTCATAATAGGACCATAGTATACAGTATTGGCAGGCGGAGTTTTTGGAGCATGTTTAATGCGGAAAGGAGCCATATACATTCCTGAAGAACGCATAGGCCAAGTCATTTCGCAACCCGGATGGAAAGCATCAGCCAAACAAAATTCCATAGCAGCTTTAGTAAGCATGTCCGGTTGTTCTGCTAAGGGAAGCTCATCTAGGGTTGGAGTCTTTGGCGTGTGAGGGCACCCTGTCATATCCACATAATCAGCTTCAAAATCACCTTTTACCCATTGATCTAAAAACTCTAATTGAAGTTCTGATAAGGTAGCATGTTGACGTACAGATCCTGTAGAAGGGATACTAATAGCATCACCATACAACCAAGGCCATAATTGTGGAGCTTCGGCACCGGAAACATCAAAACGTCTAAAATTATTAGAAATCGTTCTACGCATTTCCATATAAGCAGGTGACGGATTTCCCAATCTTTTAATCCATTCTACAGATGTATAATTAAATTGACCTCCCCAACCAAAGGCTCCTGCAAAACCGGCATTTACCCATTGTAAATCAGTCATTCTTTGAAAAATTGGTAAGATATCTTTCGTAAAAGATGGGCGAGCTGGGCGCACTAACATTCCTGATTTTACAGCTACGTCACGCATTAAATCCCACATAGTACGTACAGACTTCTGCATAGGAGCATAATCAGGCGGAGCGCAAATTACCCAAGCCGGATCTACTTTCAGTTTGGTGCCGTTGTATTCAACTTCGGCAGTAACCGGACCGTCGGAAATATCATCATGCCAACCTTCATTATTAGCAAAAGTAATAGCAATATCACCATTAATATTTTCTGATTTACCAAAACCTCCTAACATAAGTAAACGCCCTTTTTCATCGGTACGCATTTCACCTAAATACACTTTTTTAGATAAAAATTCTCCTTCAAAAAATGGTCCTTCATGAATATTAACTCCTGTAACAGACTTAGCACCACCGTCTATTAATAAAGAACTTCTGTCTTTTACATCAATATTACGAAGCATAGAAGGCGGAGTGTCTGCAGCTTCCGGAATGTCTAAAGCAATATTAAACTGGTACCATGACGATTTTTGATTTGCTAAATGACAATGCCAGGTAATAGAAGCATTTTCAGCAGTTAACTCTTTAACAGCTTTACCGGCAGCATTAAAGCCGTAAATTCTGAATTGAGCTGCTTGTCTTTTTAAAGCTCCTGTTTTATCTCTGTAGGCATAAGGATCAGCTTGAGGTTCCGGATTGTCTATTAACGGACCTATAAAATAGTCTGTTTTACTATTACCTACTCTCATAACCCCGATAGGAGGGTAGATGCCCGCTTTAACAATACAGTCGCTATTTTCGTCTGTATTCCCTACAAAACCGGGATTTATTTCTTTAGGCTCTTGTAATTGTTGTCCGTTTGCTTGGTGTCTGGCTTCTGCACTAGCAGCATACACAACTTTACGAGCTTGTGCAATAGAACCTAAAGGCTCATGTTCAGGAAGGGTTCTCCATATATTGAAAGCTAAATTGCTTCCAAATCCTGCTTGACCAATACTAGAAACATCTTGTTGAGGTAAATGTAATTTGGCAATGCATATATATGGACTTTCTTCTGTACTCCATACCACTTGAGCATTGTCTAAAGGCATGGTGGCATCATTAGTTCTTAGCTGAATCTCAAAGCGGAAAGTAGCTGCGTTTTTTAATAAACGTTGTTGTAAGTCAATAGCTAAGTAATTTTTATCATCAAATGGAGTTCCTTCATAAGTATCTTCAGGTACCAAACGATATTTTACAATCTGGGTATTCCCTAATTTAAATGGAAGTATAGCCCAGTAGCTAGCACTTAAAACGCTGGCTTCTTCTTTAGTCATTGCTTGTAAAATAGCGGCTAATTCCGGATGTTTATCAATATACGAATTGTAATCTCTATCAATAACTCCGGCAGTTGTAAAGCTGCACATTTGTTGAGCATCCCTAGCAAAAAAACGATCGATATTTTGGAAAATAAAATCGGCATTAGTACCTTCTCCTAGTAATTTAGGTCCTTCAACTCCAAAAAGCTTAAGGCCTACACCTAAAGTTGAATGTAAGTCAGGGGAGGTAGGTGTCGTATCACTTGAAAATCGTACGGCACATTCGTAAGTGTCACCGGCAAAAATTCCGATTTTAAACTTTTCGTTAATGTCTTTGTTTATAACAAACTTTCCGTAAGCAATACCATGTTGTTTTCTAAAAACAGCTCTTTCGGCTGGTTGTTGACCGTTTTCAATTCTGGTTTTTTGTCCCATTTCTACAAACATCTCTTTAAGACGTTGTGTAACAACGGTAATGTCTCCATCACAGTTCCAGCATGAGGCAGACTTTTCGTGTAAAGGTTTTGTCATTTTTTTTGGTTAGTTTTTGGTTGATATTTTTTAGAGGTATGTACTATTTCATACTCAGTTGCTTAAAGATACTTTAAAAAATAGGATTTTAAAAGCAGTATCCTTAAACGTTTTGTTTTTGAGTACAGAAGTGTATTATGTTATGATCTTTTATTATGTGTATTTTTGTGAAAAGCTATTAAAGATATTTTTTGGTGAGCTGTTACGTGGAATCATTTAAAAAATGATTTTGAATTTTAAAACCAACGAATAAGAAATATGAGAGAAAAATTAACAAGAGCAATAGCATTAAGAAGTAGTAAAAGCTATGCAGAATCAGAAGTGTTATTAAAAGAATTGATAGAAGAATATCCGAATGAAGGGCAACTTTATTATCATTATGCTTGGCTTTGTGATAATATGGAAAGAGAAACAGAAGCTCGTCCGAAATATGAAAAAGCCCTTGAGTTAGGTTTAGAAGATGAAGATTTGATAGGTTGTTACTTAGGATTGGGAAGTACTTATCGATGTATAGGAGAATATGAAAAATCAATACATCTTTTTGACAAAGCTATTCAAGAATTTCCGTTGAATAATGAGTATAAAGTTTTTAAAGCAATGGCATTGTACAATGTAAATAAGCATAAAGAAGCAATGAATTTATTGTTACATGTTGTTGCGACTACGAGTTCTGATAAAGGAGTTCAAGAGTATCGAAAAGCAATTGAATATTATGCAGATAAACTAGATAAAAAATTTAATTAATTATGAAGTTACCCTTATTTCAGATAGATGCTTTTACAGATAAAATTTTTGGAGGTAACCCGGCTTGTGTTGTTCCGTTACAAAATTGGTTGCCGGATGAAATTCTTTTAAAAATAGCTAAAGAAAATGCTGTAGCAGAAACCGCTTTTTTTGTTGATAAAGGAGAGAAAATACATTTAAGGTGGTTTACTCCGGAAATAGAAATGGATTTATGTGGCCATGCAACCTTAGCAACAGCTCATTGTTTACATTCAATTTTAAATGATCCTCGTAAGGAGATAATATTTGAAACATTGAGTGGAGATTTAATTATCACAATTCAAAATGATTTCTATTTTATGGATTTTCCATCCAGAATGCCCGTTGCTTCAGAATTACCTTTACTAATTCAACAATCATTAAATATACAACCTAAAGAAGTATTTAAATCAAGAGATTATGTTTTGGTTTATGATTCTGAGGAGGTAATAAGAAATGTGAAAATAGATAGACAAACTTTTGATCAAATTAATCTTGATCCTGGTGGCGTAGTTATTACTTCTGTAGGAAATAACAGTGATTTTGTATCGAGATATTTTACTCCTCAATCCTCTATTTTGGAAGATCCTGTTACCGGTTCTTCTCATTGTTCATTAATCCCTTTTTGGAGTTCCAGATTAAATAAAAACCATCTTGATGCCATACAAGTTTCTGAAAGAACAGGGGTGTTAAAATGTCAAAATAAAAAAGATAGAGTAATTGTTGGAGGAAAAGCTAAAACCTATGCTGTCGGTAATTTATGGATAGAGTAGTTGCTTTTAGCATTATAACTTGTAATTACCAAATTTCACAATTGATTAGTTATTCATATGTGGGGCAGTCTTTTTGGGTTATTTCTTTAAAAGATCTAATAAACTCAATTAGTTCTTTTTTTGTTTTTTCATCAATGATGTCTCCGTCTTTAGCAACTTTACCTTTAATTCCGGAAATTAATAGAGTGGTATTCTCTGTAAATTGAGCCTGTATCGTATTCATAATTAATTTTAGCTCTTCATGAGCTTTTTTTCCACTTGATGAAGCAGTAATGAGTCCGGTTGGTTTATCTGAAAATACGGTAGTAGATACACACCATTCAATCATGTTTTTTAGCCCGCTAGGAATACTAAATACATACTCCGGAGTAGAGATGATGACTCCGTCTGCATTGAGAATTTTATTTCTAAAATCAATAATTTTTTCAGGAATGTTTTCGTCCGTTAATTCAGTTCTAAAATGAGGAAATTCAGTTAAATCTTCAATAATTTCAATATCAAGTTCTGATTTTTCAGATGTGGCAATGTATTGTAAAATGGAAAGGTTACCGGAATTTTTGCTGGCACTTCCGCAAATTCCGATTATTTTTATTTTGGTCATTCCTTTTTTTATTGGTAAATAACGGATAAGTATATAGCTAGAATACTATAATACTTATCCGTAGTAAGTAATTTATACTAATCCTTCAATAGGAATATTTTCATTTACATCTTCTAAATAGTTAATGCCTTCAAAACCGAAACCAAATAAGTTTAAAAAGTCAGATTTATATCCCGGTAAATCACCAATATTCGGAAGAGTATCAGTATCTGCCTGAGCCCATAATTGAGTAATTTTATCTTGAACATCTTCTCTCATTTCCCAATCATCTATTCTAATACGCTCTTTTTCATCTAACAAAATAGCCTCATTTGTATAAAGACGTTCTCTGAATAAACGATCTATTTGTTCAATACATCCTTCATGTATTCCTTTTTCCTTCATGGTTTTATACAATAAAGAAATGTATAAAGGAATAACAGGAATTGCTGAGCTAGCCTGAGTAACTAAAGCTTTATTTACAGAAACATAAGCTTTTCCGTTAATGGATTTAAGTAGAGAAGTTATGTCAAAAGCTGTAGCTTCAAGATGATCTTTAGCTTTACCAATAGTTCCTTTTCTATAAACAGCTTCTGTAACTTGAGGACCGATGTAAGAATAAGCAAGAGTCATGGCATTTTCAGAAAGTACATTGGCTTCTAAAAGAGCTTCCATCCACATTTTCCAATCTTCGCCCCCCATTACTTTTACAGTGTTGTCAATTTCTGAATCAGCACAAGGCTCAATAGTAATGGTACTAACATTGCCTGTATGAAAATCTACGGTTTTATTAGAAAACGTTTGCCCTATAGGTTTTAATACAGATCTGTGAGTTATTCCGGTTTTAGGGTCAGTTCTAACCGGTGATGCCAAACTATAAATAACCAAGTCAATTTTACCTAAATCATTTTTTATTACCTCAATGGTTTTGGTTTTAATTTCATCGGAAAAAGCATCTCCATTAATACTTTTTGCATACAAACCGGCATTAAGCGCTTCTTTTTGAAAGGCTGCGCTGTTATACCATCCCGGTGAGGCAGTTTTTCCTTCAGAAGGCGCTTTTTCAAAGAAAACGCCAATAGTTGAAGCATTGGCTCCAAAAGCACTCACAATTCTTGAGGCAAGTCCAAACCCTGTAGAGGCTCCGATAACTAATACATTTTTAGGACCAGTGATAGCTCCTTTATTTTTAGTATACTCAATTTGATTTATTACGTTTTTTTTACATCCGGTTGGGTGTGATGTCAAACAAATAAACCCTCTCATTCGTGGTTCTATAATCATTTTTTATAATCTTTTTTAGTTTTTTTATGTAAAACAATGATAACTATTAAGTTAGAATTGTCTTGTTTAAACACCCAATTTAGTAAATACAAATTGAATAGAAAACTTGTAAAGAATTATATAATACAATCTATTGATTTTAAAGAGTAATATCAAAACATAATTGGTCTTTTAAAACTCCTTTACCGCCGGCCATAAGACTCGTAATTTTAGTATCTTCTACTTGTAAGTCAACTATAATACGGCTTTTAGAAGGTGGTTTCATAAATTTACCTTGTTGTATGTTGAACCTACTTTTCTTTATATTTAAAACATCGTATAAATAACAAGCGAGTGGTCCTGCAGCCATTCCGGTTCCTGACTCTTCTATAATACCATAACGAGGGCCAAACATTCTTGTAGTAGCATCAAGTTCTTCAATTTCAGTATCTGTTGTAAAAACATAGTATCCAATTAAGTCAAGTTCTTCACTAATTTTATTGATACAATTGTAATCAGGTTTTAATAAGGCTAGGTCTAAACTTGATTTAAGAGGAATGATTACAAAAGAGTTTCCGGTATTTACTAATTTAATAGGGGAATGCTCTGCAAGTTGATTTTTATTAAGACCTAAAGAATGTAAGATAAACTCTTCTTTATCTTTTACATTGGTGTATTTAGGAGCTGTTTGTTCCATAAAAGCCAACTCGTCAATAAGTTTGATTTTTCGATTACCATCAATAGTTTCTTTCGAAGATTCGTTTTTTGCAAGCAATCCAAGTTGTTTCATATAAGAAAAGGTAGCAATTGTAGCATGTCCGCAATGAGCTATTTGTTTTGTAGGTGTAAAAAAATCTAGCTTGTAATCAGCAATTTGAGAACCGGAAACAAAGGCAGTTTCAGACAGTCCTACTTTTCGTGCAATTTCAAGTTTATTCTCATTCGATAAATCATCTGCATTTAGTACAACACCCGCTGGATTACCTCCTTGGTTATGTTCTGTAAAAGCATTAAGTATTTGTACAGTTACTGTCAATTTTTTGTCCATTTGTAATAATTTTAAATGATTTAACTTATGGACGTAAGAAGTTTAAAAAAGACGAAATAAAATAGTTATTCTTCTAGAAAGTCGATTATTTTTCCTGAATTATCCGATGCTACATTTGGGCAGTTTAGTATGTCTTTTTTAAGAATGTTTCGTGCTTTTTGTACTCTTGATTTAGCTCCTGAATACGATAGTTGTAGATGTTCAGCTAACTGTTTTTGAGAAAAGTTTTTTAAATACGTTAAAACAATAGCTTCTTTGTACTCATCAGAAAGGTTGTTTATTTTTCCGTTAATGCATTCAGAAAGTTTGGAATACTCAAAATCCTGATGTTCATCTTCACCTAAATTCAAGTTTTCTGTCAGAGCACTGTTATTTTTCTTTTTTCTGTAATAGTCAATTAGAGTATTACGAGTTATTTGATACGCCCAAGAAGTGAGTTTTGATGGTTGTTGAAGCTGATGAATATTGGTTTGTATTTTTATAAAAACCTCCTGCAAAATATCTTTTGCTACTTCTTTTTCCTTTACTTTTAAAAGAATAAAGTAGAAAAGTTCTTCATTTAAGTCAATCCAAATTTCTTCAATTTTGTGCTGCATGATATTTTTAATTATTGAAAGAGTTTGCTTAACTACCGATTATAACTGTAAAGTTAGTCTTTTTCAATTAACTATATGTTGTGTATTTTTTTTATGATTTAACTTTTTGTATATGAGTAGAATATCGATTAGTGTGATTTTTTATAAAAAAATTTGGTTATTTAAAAATGTAAAGCTAGCTTTACGTAAAGTAAACTTTACAAAATAATATAATTATGCTAAAACTTTTACCACATCAATTCAAAAAAATAGGAGCAATTATAGCTCCTCTTGGTTTTTTCTTATGGATTTCCATGCAAGTTGGATGGATATCTGAACTATGTTATTTTATGGGCATAAAAGATCCTAAACCCATAAACATAACTACAGCAGTTATAGGCTTTTTTTCTTTTTTATTTGGTACCTATGCTTTAACTTTTTCAAAAGAAAAAGTTGAAGATGAGTTAATTAGAAGTATTCGTTTAGAATCATTTCAATTTTCAGCTTTATTACAAATTGTGTTTCTTATTTTAGGTTTAATCTTGATAGGTGTAATTCCTCCGGGAGATGGAGGTTTGACCCTCTTTTTTATAGTAGCAATATTTATTTTTTGGATTACTTATATTATTCGTTTTAATTACATTGTTCACATAGGAATATATAAGAATGAAAAATAATGTCAAAGTTGAAAGAAAGGCAAAAAGATTAACACAAGAAGCTCTTGCCGAATTGTTAAGTGTATCAAGACAAACGGTTATTTATATAGAAACCGGACGTTACGTTCCGTCAACAGTGTTGTCTCTTAAAATTGCTAAGTTTTTAGAGAAAAGTGTTGAAGAACTTTTTGAATTAGAAAAGAGTGATTTTGAGTCCTAATTTATATTACCTCATAAAAACAATATAAGTGTGTAGTGAATGTACTATAACAAAAAGTATTGATAAACTGATATATACCAGTGAAAGGTGAGGGAATTAAAAAAAAGCCTTGTTGCCTATTAAGCCAATACCTACAAAGAATAATATAGTGGTATAGGCCGGAGCCATAAAACCAATTAAACTCTGACTCCAACTAGAGTCAGGGTTTATAATTACAAGTAACCAAGAAGAAAAATATAAAATGATTCCCAGTATATACATACTAAAACCAATCTTTTGTAAGTTGGTTTTTAACGACAAAATCATAAATACCGGAAGTATAAAAAGGATAAGCCGTATTCCGTTTTCACTATACTTAATAATTAAAGGAATATGGTTGTTAAAACTATCAGCTCTGTACTTTTTAGGTAAGTAGTTAATAAGTGCAACATTCCAAAGTATAAGAGGAATTAAAAGGAGAAAACAGTTAGCTAAATAATTTTTGGTTTTCATGGTTATAATTGTTGCTGATTGTTTTTAAGAAATGCTTCGTTTTTATCCGTCATACCCAAACCATTGGTTCAAACACTTTACTTCTTTTGAAGGAATTTCTTTGAATTTATTATTCTTTAGATCTATTTTCCATACATTCAAAATATGATCTGTATCAAAGTATTCTTTTTCCTGATTATTGACTAAACCAAAAATAAATTCTCCATTATTACCCTCATTAATTAACTCACATTCTGAAAGTTCAGAGAATAGTTTTGAACTGTCGGCAGTTACTTCAACCTTATCAAGAATTTTAAAATTGGGCATTGAAGTATCTGTTTCTATAATTTGTTCTAAAACTAACACTTGTAAATTGTCTTTTTGAATGTAAACAAGAGCTTTATCTGTTCCGTCTAAAATCATTCCAAGAACTTTAGTAAAACCTTTATACTCATTCAAGTCTGTTATATCTTGATAGACCAATTGATCAACTTTTTCTTGTTTAGGTGTGGCGGGTGTTACCTCAATTACCTCAGGTTTATCTTTTACTTTATTGCAAGAAATTAGGATATACAGAGCAATAAGCAGTAATTCCATTTTTGTTTTCATATTCTTTAATTTTTTGTTGTCGTTTTGACATAAAAGTAAAACAATTGTATTTATTTTCAATGTGTTGAAAATAAAATGTGAACGTAAAAATGATAAGAAGAAAGATAGACTTAGGAATTTTATCATGTGAAGCTCTTTTTTAACGAATTCAACATTCAATTTACAAGAAGCTTCTTCTTTTCTTAAAACTACATTACTCGTAAGGTGAGATTTTAATATCCTGATACTTGTATCGAAATTTTTAAACAGTTATACAGAAAACCTCGGGAGTTAGTCCCGAGGTAGTTGACTCAAAAGGTTATGGTGTGTTTTATTTTACCTTTGAGGTATTTTTATAATTAATCTTCGTTGTATATCGGAATGATTATTTTGCTGTTAGCACTGAATGTTAGCCACAAAGGTTCATTGGCATCTTGAAGTGCGTAAAATATCAGACAGTAAATCCACAGCTCTTCTGGCAACCTTAGGGTCTTCAATTATTAATGATTTAATAGAGTTGAGCGAATTAAATAAAAAATGCGGATTAAGTTGTGTTGCCAAATTATCCAGTTGTGCCTGTTTAGCAATTACCAATAACTCTGCATTTTGTTCCGCAGTTTCTAACCTGTTTTTATAATAATGGTATAAATGATAGGCTAAAATCCAAATAGCCATTAAACGTAAACCGGTTATCAAAACCGGATCCCAGTATTTTAATGAGATCCATAAAGTGTAATGTTTATGTTGAATCCAAACCCAGTAAAAGTGCCATTTAAGATTTGCAAGCAGCATATAAGCAATTGATAACACGATGATAGAAAGAATAACTCTAATAGCTAAACTGCCAAGATTTAGGGTATTCCAGTTTAATTTTTTAGCAAAATACCTGTATAAGTGTGTAAGAGAAATACCAAGCGCAATATCAAGTACGTAATTGAGCAAGGTAAAAAATAATCCGTAGTGATCTCTTGTATATACGGTGTATGCCCAATATATAGAAACGGTTCCCCAACCTAAAATTTGACATTTCCAATAAAGGCTTTGGGTGTTGCTTGCTATGTTTTTTGATCTATTCATTGATGAAACAAAGAAAACGTGATTTTATCAATAAAAAAAGACAAAGTACATAAGCGTGAATAATTGGGGGTGAAGCAGTTTAAAAAGTACAAACAGTATGGGTACAGTGAAATGTTAGAGTGTTATGTGTATTAAGATAGTTGATGGTTGTTTTATTTCATACTATAACTTATATAGATTGCGGGGTAACCTTTATATTGATATTTCTTGTATGTTTTCTCCGTCAAAATTCCATATACCATATCTGCCACCAAACCAAATAGTATGATTTGCATCTTCAAAAATAAAAAGGATTCCGGAAAAAGTACGTCCGTCTTTTGATTTGAACTCGTTAAAAGTTGTACCATCGTATATACACAAGTTACCTAGCGGACTACCCAACCAAATATTACCGTTGTTATCTTCAAAAATAGCATGAATCCGTTTTGAACAAATGCCATCTTCAACAGAAAAAGTTTTGAATGTGGTACCGTTATAAACGGTTAAACCACTGTTTCTATTTCCGTTAAAACCAATCCATAAATTTCCGGAGGCATCACAATATAAGGTTCTAACCATATTATCACTCAATCCGTCTTCAATTAAAAACTGTTTGAACTCTTTGCCGTTAAAACGGCTGATTCCGCCATGAGTCATTGAAGTAAACCACATAGCTCCTTGGGTGTCTCTGGTAATATAAGGTGTCCAGTTATGGTGCAAACCATCTTCTTGTTTTTTACCAATTTCGGTTAAAAAGGATTTAAAATTTGTACCATCATAAGAGTAAGCTCCACCACCGGCAGTTCCAATCCATAAATTATCGTTAGCATCAGTAGCTAAAGAGTGAACGGCATTAGGATTTATAACAGGATACATTTTAGCAAGCCAAACACCGGAAGTATCTTGAAAGGGAAGAGGCAGGTGTTTAAATTGTTTTCGGTTGTATTTAGTTAAGCCATTTTGTGTTCCAAACCACACGTTGTTGTTACTGTCTTCAACAATTGAAAAAACCTGATTGCTGCTTAGTCCATCTTTACGGGTATAGTTTGTATAAGTTTTTCCGTTATAATGAAAAACACCGGAACCGTTACTGCCAAACCAAAAAGTTCCTTTACTGTCTATCATACCACTATTGAAACCGTTTTTTGGAACAGGAATTTTAGCAGGTTTTATGCTTGTTGCAGTAGGCTGAGATTTGTTGTTGTGGTTACCTTGTCCGTTACAGGAAATGAATATAGACAATACAATGATTAAAGTGATATGGCTAAGTGTTGATTTCATATAACATATTAAAGATAGAAATTTTAGGTTAAGTATTGCTAGAACTAGCCGTAATTAAGGTTATACATTCGTTAGGAGTTGTTATTCTTGTTCAAATTGCTACTAACTGTCTTGATTATGAGTGGTCTTTCGGCTTAGCACGTAACTTTGGAAATACACACCAAACTGAAAATCCGTTAGAGTTTTCAGAAGTAAGTGAGAATGAGCAATTTTTATATGACACGTTGTTAGGTATATTTTTTTTAATTACTTAAACTATTCAAAAGTTCTTTCCAGTCATACTTTTCTTTATTTGCAGTATTCCATTTCTCAACATCTGTAAGCATAATATCAATTTTATTTTTATCTATCCATTTGCCATTTACAAACACTCCTGAAATTTTACTTGTATTGCTAATGTTTTCTAAAGGATTTTCATCGAGTAAAATTAAATCTGCAAACTTGCCAATTTCAATAGTTCCAATTTTATCATCAATCTCAAGCCATTCTGCACCTAATCTTGTTGCAGAAGCTAATGCTTCTTCATTAGTTAAACCAGCTTCTACTAATAATTTTAGTTCATCGTGAAGTGAAAAACCCCAAACAATACCAGATATTCCGGCATCTGTTCCGGTTACCATAGGAACTTTGTTCTCTTTAAAGGCTTTAACTATCAGTTTATGAAAATCAGCTTGTTTTTGAAAATATTCTATTAGTTGGTCAGATGCTCTGTAGTAGCTGTTTGAAGTTATCCATTTACTTTGCATTAGTGGGTGAACATACTTAAAACTAGGAAGATTTTGAATATTCTCTAATGATCTTGCTTGTTTAATGATTGATTCCATATTACTTAAGTTAGGAATTAACCAAGTACCATTTTTTTTAGCTAAACGAGCAAATTCTAGAGCCTTTTCGTAACTATAATCATTAGTTTGTTTAGATAATTCTTCTGCGTGAGCAATTAAACCAAAATGAGGAATAAAAAAGTCTTTAGCAGGTTTTCCTTCAAATACGTTTGGAATGTGCCCAACAACTTTCATTTTCTGTAGTTGAGCTTCTTCTATTATCGCTTTAAAAGTTTCTTCATTCAGTTTGCTATATACTTTGATAAATTCGTATTGTTCGCCTTTTGCAATTCGGACTGCTTGTCTTCCGTCAGATGGATTTGTTGCTGTCATATTTGCATTTTTTCCATCAATTAGGGCAGCTAAAGCTATTCTTGGTCCAATTACATCTCCTCGTGTAATTTCATTACGTTGTCCTATGTGTTCGGGTCTTGCGCTTAATTCGAAAACCGTTGTGACACCGTTTGTAACATACAAAGTCATTAAATTTTGTGTATCATAATTAACCAAAGGTCCTTTTGTTGGGTAGATAACAAAAGGACTTGAACTAGCAAGATTGTGTACATGCATATCAATTAATCCAGGAATTAGCCATTTATCTTTCCCTTCAATAATTTTTGTATTGGTCGGAATAGAACCATTAATAGACTTTATAACATTTTTTTGTATTACTACTGTTGCATTCTCAATGATTTTGTTGTTCTCAGTCATTGGAATTACATTCACATTTTTGATGACATAAGTAGTATTCTTTTGTTGATTGATTTTTAATTGAGAATGGATTTGTGCGTTTAAATTGAAGCTGATCACAGCAAACAGCGTTAGAAACTTTAAGAATTTCATTTTGATTTTTGATTGATGGTTTCTTTATTACGACTTAAATTTATAGGATTTGTTACATTTTGCCTAAGCTGAGCATATATATAGTAGGCTAGGGGTTTATTACTTCTAGCTTTCTTTTTATATTTTAAAAACACATTTAGTAAAAATAATCTTTTAGCAAGTTGTACACTTGATTCATTAAAAAAATAAGATTATTCGTTATCCTTATTTTTTTTGTTACTCATTATTTTTAGTAGGCATAAACATTTATTTATGGGTATTACTACGAGCAACCTTTCTTTGTTTATACTTTCTTTTAGTTAAAATAATTCGATATCTAAAGTCGTCAAAAAGTAAACTTACCATCAATACAATTGCAGGAAAAACCAGCGTATTGAGTTTAAGGTTCATTCTTGAACATAAAAACCCGCCGACTAATCCGCCAAGAAAAAAGAATGAAATAATAAAAATTCGTAGTTTGATTGTTGCTTTAATTTTCTCTCTATACGGATGAGCTTTTGGAAAAAATAATTGTGATAATTCAATTCCTAAATCTGTAAATAAACCTGTTAAGTGGGTTGTTCTTACAATTGCATTAGAAATTTTTGTTACAAACGAGTTTTGAAGCCCCATGGCAAATAGGAGGCAACAAACAATTAAATCAACATTTTTTAGCTGGGTAGTTTTATAAATAATTGGAATAGATATTAATAATAAGCACTCAATGATGGTTGGTAATACAAAAACATTTAGTTTTTTAGTATCTCTATATTTTTCAATTAAAAAACCGGAAGTAAAAGAGCCAAATAAAAAGGAAAAAATGTAGAGGAAGTAAATAGTTCCTTTCCAAACGTTAAAATTAGAAACATCATTTATAAAAAGAGCAAAATGGCCTGTAACGTTAGTTGTTAGCTGTTGTAATTCTAAAAAACCTGTAACATTTACAATTCCGGCAACAAAAGATAAAATTATAGCAATTCGTAAATTGTGTTTTAATGTTCTGCTTTTACCTTGATGTCTAAACATTTTATTTCCATTTAGGTTGAAATTAAAGATAAATGTTTTTCGGTTAAAATGTTGGCAATTGTGAGTAGATTCGGACGTAGACGAATCCGCCGTAATTGCGGTTATACATTTGTTAGCTACCGTTTTTCTTTTTTTCGATTATTTGAATTTTCATCAAATTAGTAGTCTGAAAAATCATAGATTCCTTTTTAGTTAAGAAATATAGATAAATAAACTTATCTGATTTACCAAGGTAATGTAAATCTTCATTTGTAATAATTGTTTCATTTTCAAGAGTAATGATGTAATTAAGTTTATTCTTATTCTCTTTAATTTTTTGTGCGTCAATTACCCCGTCCATACCTGTGTAAAATAAAATAGCAAAAATTATTAGGGCTCTGTAACTGAATTTTAATCTTGTTTTTATAAATAGTAAATAACTATAAAAAAAGGTTGATAAAAGATATATTCCAACCTTGATTATATCAAGTTTTTTATACAAACTATCAGTGAAATACAACCAAATAATTACTCCAGTCACTGTAACTATAGACATTAGAATAATTCCAATTCTCTCTTTCTTAAATATTCCGTAGTCCAAATTATCATTAGTCCCTTTATCTGATTTTGGGTCTAATTCATTAAGAAAAATTCCTAATCCAAAAATTGCCAAATAATATAGAATATCATCAATAAATAAAGTAGCATATTCTCCAATGGTCAAAAAGTCTGTTATAGAAATATTGAATTGGCTATAGAATAAAATGAGTTTGATAGAACTACATAATATTATGAAAATACCACCTATCGGTACCATTTTACTTAATAATTCAATTTTTTCTTTGTTCATTTCAAATGGTAGCTAACGGTCTCGGTTATGAGTAGTTATGTGGTTTAGCGAATAACTTTGCAAGTACACACCAAACTGAAAATCCGCAAGGATTTTCAGAAGTAGGCGAGAATGAGCAATTACTTATAGCCATTGTTGTTTGCAGTTTTTTAGTATAATGTTATTAATCTTAATTTTCCGTTTTCAGATTTATATTCAAATCCGATTGTAATCTTTACAATTTCATCCATTGTATTCAATAATTCAATTAAAATATCAAATTTAAAAATGTTATGTGTTTTTAAATCAGTCATATTGTATATATAATTGCTTTTAATTTTCTTTTGTATTAATTGTGTTAATTCTTTTTTGGAATAAGCTATTAAATTGGCTTTTTTTAGCTTACCTTTTTTTACAGTTTTTAAATATTCGAACTTGTTCTCTTCAATTTCAATTTCTTTTATTTTAGAGACTATCGGGCTAATTGAGTTTAATGAAAAGTCAGTATCAGATTCAAATCCTTCAAAGACCTCTCGTTCAATTTTATATGATAGAAAAACTCCGTAATAAATGCCTTGAAGACTCTTTACTTCATAACCTGATTTTTCAAATGGATAACTAATTAAATTAACATTTTCAGAGTTATCTCTATCGTCTTCGTGTTCTAAAATTATGGTTCTATTATTCTTAATAAAACTATTTGCTAAAATGGTTGACAAATATGATTTCATAAAAGACTGATTTGTTAGGTCAAAAAAGCCAATAAATGGTTGATAATCTGTTAAATCAGAAATTAATTTATTAAACATATTTTCTGATAGATTATTTATATATACTATAAAAAATTGAGTTGAATGTTGATACTTAAATTCATTTGTTTGTTTTATTTGGCTGTAAAATCGAAAGAACAGTTCATTTTGTAATTCGTTATCACCAATATAATCTCCACATAAAATACTATGTGAACTATCTTTATTGAATAAAGGAATTAATTTTTCAAATACTTCATATCCATACCAATTACTTTCTATTTTTGAACTGTCAAAAATTAACCCAATTTCTTTTCTATCGTATTTTGGGGTTAAGCAACTTTTAAGGCTTTTATAATTTATTCCTTTTGAGTTTAGAATCTTAATTAATTCGTTAAACATTCCATTGATTTCAGAATGCATAACTTCATCATCTAAAGAGAAATATTCTTTAGTAACTTCAAGAAACATATTTCCTCTGGCATTTATTGTGTAAATAGTCCTGTCGTTCATTTCTCAAAATTGCATACAACTCGTTTATATATATAAAATACATCGTTATACAACCAATTTAGTAGTATGATTGTTGTATTTTATGTTTGTTTTTATAGCTGACTAATTTAATGAATGCTAATTTATTTTTTTACGGAATCCCATATTACCATTAAAATAATTGACACTCCCCGAAACGTTCCTGCCGCTGGTGGGAAACTTTCGGCAGTTCCCGAAACGTTCCTGCTGCTGGTGGGAAGCTTTCGGCATTCCCCGAAACCGTCCTGCCACTGGTGGGAAGCTTTCGGCAGTTCCCGAGACCATCCTGCCGCTGGTGGGAAGCATTCGGCACTTCCCGAAACGATGCTGACGTGGTCAGGAAGCATTCGGCAGTTCCCGAAATGGTGCTGCCGCTGGTGGGAAGCATTCGGCATTCCCCGAAACGGTGCTGCCGCTGGTGGGAAGCATTCGGCAGTTCCCGAAACGATGCTGACGTGGTCAGGAAACAGTTAGAACAATTAATTTCCTTCCAACAAAAAAACTAAGATGAAGTTATTAGTTGAGAATAGGTAGTTTTAAACACCTAACACCTAACACCTAACACCTAACACCTAACACCTATAACCCCTTCTTCCCTGGAGAAATTTGTTAGTTTGCAAACCAATTTCTTTTTATAAGGGTAGTTTTGAAGAAAACAAGAGCACCTCCTCTTGTTTCTTTTGTATGCACACCTAAAAGAAGAGCGTTGTATGCCAAAGTTGTACTATATTTAAAACATAAATTAGGAGCGTACATGAAAAAAACCGACCCACCTATACGTGTTGAGGTTACACTAGAAGCATCAATAGAACAAGTGTGGAAAGCCATTACCGAAGCATCTCAAATGGTGCAATGGTATTTTAAAGAAATAGAAGCTTTTGAACCTACCGTTGGTTTTTCTACACGATTTGTTGTTGAAAACGAAGGAAGAATTTTTCCGCATGTATGGAAGGTAACCAAGGTAGAACCGTATAAAAAAATAGCGTATAACTGGCGGTATGAAGGTTATACGGGCGATTCTGAAGTAACCTTTGAGCTGCAAGCAATTGAAAACAGAACATTGCTACGGCTAACTCATGAGGTTATAGCGTGTTTTTCAGCAACCATACCGGAGTTTACAAGAGAAAGTTGTTTAGGCGGTTGGCGCTATTTTATTACCGAAAGGTTGCAGGCCTATGTACAGACCGGTTGTTAACAAAAAAAATAGTACTTTTAGAGAGGTTGCCTATTGTGGAGTAATCCAATATTTCTGTGTATTTGCATAGGGTAATTAAGTAAATAAATAATAGTATGAGTACAGCACATCATGATGAACGTATAGCAAAAATGACAGTTGCCTCTGTATATCCGCATTACGTAACTAAAGTTGAAAAAAAAGGAAGAACGCAGGAAGAGTTACATACGGTAATTGAATGGTTAACCGGATATAATGTTCAAAAACTACAAGAGTTAATAGATCAAAAAGTAACGTTTGAAACCTTTTTTAGTGAGGCTACACTACACCCGAATGCGCATTTAATAACAGGAGTAATTTGCGGGTATAGAATTGAAACCATAGAAAATCCGTTAACGCAACAGGTACGGTATTTAGATAAGTTGGTAGATGAATTGGCTAAAGGACGTAAGCTGGATAAAATTTTACGTACGGCATAAATAAAATGACCACTATTGCAAAAAATTAAGTAGGTTAGCAGGGGGATAATTTTATCTTGATGTATCCGGAGTACGGGTTGCCGTTAAATTGTATTTTGATTGAAAGCATGAGTCGGGCGAAGGCTTTTATCAAGAAAAATGGAAGAGAAATAACCTATAAAAAACTACTTACGTAACTTAAATTTATTTGTGTGAAAAACATAATTGTAAGCGTATGTTTTCTGCTGTTATGCAGTTGTCATACCCAAACGGAAAAAGAAAAAACGTTAAAAAACAATACTGAGCAATCGGGTACTAACAAAATTCAGGTTCTTAATTTTGGTACGTTTCATTTTGGTTATACTTCTGATGCGCATAGTACGGAGTTTGATGAGCACAGTGCCGAGCGTCAAAAAGAAATCAGAACACTTTCAAAAATGATAGCAAAATTTAAACCGACCATTATTTGTGTGGAAGCACTTCCTAAAAATAATCAGAAGTTAGATTCAGTATATCACGAGTTTTTAAAAAATCCGTCAGAATTAAATACTAAATATGGCGAAATAAGTATGGTAGCTTTTGATGTAGCACGCCTAAGTAATGTTGAAAAATTATACGGAATAGATAATCATCATGTAGGGTATAACTACAGTGTGGGCGATTTTATTGAAAGCAGTCCGGAATACACCAATTCAATAGATCCGGAAACGTATTTGGAACTTACCAACCAACCGTTTAAAAACAATCCGGAACTGGCAGAACGAAACAAGAAATACAACGAGCTATCATTACTTGAAAAAATGAAGTTGCTTAACGAGCCCGAATATTTAGATTATTTAATAAATACGAATGCCGATAAGTTGTTATATGTAGGGTTAGAGGATGGTTTTGAAGGGGCCGACAATGCCGCTATTTTTTATCATAGAAACATGAAAATATATTCTAATTTAAACAGAATAAAAATGACTAAAAACGACAGAGTTTTTATTTTGATGGGAGGGGCACATACAGCTTTTTTACGTGAGTTTATCAACCGAAGTCCGAAGTTTGAAATGGTGAACACCTTAGAATATTTACAATAAATAGGGGAGTAACCGATATATAAAAAAAGGCGTCTTAATTTTTTAAGACGCCTTTTTTATAAGGTATGTTGTAACGTTCTTATCATTTTTTTAATTCGTCTTCAATTACTTTTTGAATTTTTGGTAAATCAATATGAATTAATTCTTTAAATCTTTTTTCTATTTTCTCATCAAGTGAATCTTCCTCGGAATCTAAAAACTTACTGTATTCACTTGATGTAATTATTTTCTTTTGGAATACTAGATGCCAGGAAGGTCTAAGTTTTCCATTTGCTTTGATTACCTTACTAAAAACATCTGTGTTATTTTTGAACAGTTCATAAAGTTTCTCTCTACTAGATGTCAATACATAATCTCCAATTTTCATGTCAAAATAAATGTATTGCCTTGTTATGTGAAACTCAAAAAGAAAGAGCCAATTCTTTTCTAAATTGTCTTCTTCTGTTATAAAACCTTTTTGTTTTAATAGTTCTATATTGTCATATAGGAAATTAGGTTGAAATCTGATATAAGATTTTGATGTACTGAAAGGCCTTATACTTGGTTCATCTTTAATTAGTTGAACTAAATTGTTAGGGACAAGAGTGGATTGACTGGGAGAGGCATATTTAAAAACTAAATCAAATGCAGGTTTGTATTTTTTGTATAAATCTTTTGCTAACTGTTCAATTTTTTCGTTTTCGTTCATGAGCGATTTTAAAGTTTGAAGGTACTGTTCGAGTACAAATCGAGTATTATTGTTAATTCCAAGTGTTTGTCTATCTAAAACTAATTTTATAAGCTTTTTAATATGTTCATAAGTAAGTAATACATAATTATCTTTTTCTTTATCAGATATTTCTTGCTCAAAAAGGGAAAGGTAAATGAATATTTTATGTTTATAATCTCTAAATTCATCCTCAATATGATTTCTATATTTAGTTAATTGTTCTTTACCTTCCTTGGCATAAATTTTATTTTCGATTAGAATACACAACTCATTTGATTTAGAAAGAATCAATATATCTATATTTTTATATTCTCTTCTTATTTCAACATCGTCAAAATTCATATTAACAAAATCGAATACTGATAGTTTAGAATAATCATTTCCTAAATCTTGGTATTCATTTTCTTTGAAATATAATTTGATAAATTCTTTTATAAAAAAATCATCTAAACCATGCGTTTCATTGGGGCTAAATAACCAACCTAATAAATTTGAATGTTGTAATTCTCTGTGAGCAATATTCAAAATAGACATTAGATTTATTTCTTCATTTACTAAACTTTGAATATTAGTAAAATCATCATCTAAAATCAATTTCTTTAACTGGGTTTCTTTCATTCGTTTTTTTAATAAATACTAATTTATCTACGAACTTAAAAATAAAGAGTTAATCTTTATAACGGTTTTCCGTAAACGAACTATTTTTATATAGTTTATTGCTGTTTGAATCTGCTGTTGTTATTAATAAACAATTTCTTAATTCATCAACAGCCCATTTTTTAGCTATTATATTTACTAAAGGAAATGTCATTTTTCGAATAACTGTTAACTATATACTATAAACCATATTTTCTATTCTGCAATTTGTCCTTGCATTTGAAACATTCCGGTTATTTTCATTCCTTTTACCAATTCGTTAAACCTCATGTTTTCCGGAGTTACAAACATATCTATGGTAAAAAAGTGGTTGTCGTCCGGGTGTGTAATAAGTCTAACGTTCATTAAGTATCCTTTCTGGGTATTATTTTCAAGAAAAGAAGTCTCTTTAAAATCTTCTAACTGACCAATAAAGTCAAAACAGGCATAATTAGGTAAATCATTATTAGGCATATACATCGTAAAGTCTTCACTGTATTGTATAGTTGTGTCTGAATTGTCATTATTGTAACTATCTAACACAAAAGCAATCCCGCTAATTTTTATAGTGTGCTTTTTCTTAGAATGGTATTTCTCACGATTTTCTGCATAATCTGTGGCAAAATAAGAGATGCCAAAAGTATCTCTTCCGTTACCTGTTATTATTGCTCCTAAATTTTCAATGTTTTCCCATTCATTAATTTCTTTATTTAAAACGTCCAATGCAAAATCTGTTTTAATAACGGGTAAAATAATTTTAGGATCTTTATTTACAGAGATTCCTTTGAAAGAAACATCAGTATATTCTAATTGAGAGGTTGTAATATTCTCATGTATTGTTATGTTTCCTTTTGTGGTTGCTAACGCAAAATATTCCATTAAAACTTGACTTCCGTTAGGCTCTCTGTAGCTATCAAATCCAAAAATACCGCACCAAGTATTGCTTAAGTCAAAATTATTAGACTTCTTTATTTTTAACCCAATGCTATTTTCAATAACCGGAGGGTATATTTTTTCTCTATCCTGAAAATAGTCGTAATCTCCTTTTAATTGGGTTTTAAAAATGTTGTCATTTTCTTCCGGACTAAAATTTTTGAATCCTTTATAAACAAGCTCATCTTCTTCAAACGAATAAGAAAGCGCTACCTTTCCAACGGTACTCTCATTAAAACAATAAGAAACGGTAATTGCTTTTAATTCATCAGCATTGTTTGCCAATTCATGATTGTTATCATCTGCAAATTGTGAGTGATATAAAATTACGTAAGAATTAATATCGTTATTTTTTAGCTTATGATTAAAGCTACTTTCCATTCTATTAATTACCTCTTTAGCAGAAAGAGCGTATGAATTGTCTTCTCCAAGAGTGTATAAAAAACCTACAATTTCACCGGATGCTTTTTCATAAGCTGAAATTGGAGCGTAGTTACCTTGCTGTTGCATGCTCATAAATAATACAATATATTCATTGTATTTACTGAAAGAAGAGAACAGTTCGTTTTTTGGCGTGATTGCTTTTGGAGTGTCATTCGTGTCTTTCTTTTTTAAAAAGTCAAATAGTCCCATGTTTGTTTATTGGTTTTTGTCTGCTTGTAAGAGCAATGTTGTTATTAATTCTTTTGCATAACAAAGTTAGTTACGGGATTAAAGATAGTGTTTTTCGATTTGGTACAAACCTGATTGTTTTTAATTAGAATAGCGGTGCTAAACGGAGTAGAAGAGAAGTTAGTTATTTTGTGCTATGTTTTTATTGAAGCAATAAAAAAAGCCACAATACTGTGGCTTTTATATGTTTGTATAAGTGTGATTGTTATTTTAAACTACCAATCATATCCTCAGGTTTTACCCATTCGTCATACTCTTCAGCAGTAACATAGCCTAAGTTAATAGCTTCTTCTTTTAACGTAGTACCGTTAGCATGTGCCGTGTTAGCAATTTCAGCAGCTTTGTAATATCCTATTTTAGTATTTAAAGCAGTTACTAACATTAACGAGTTATTTAAAAGCTCATTAATTCGTGTATAGTTAGGCTCAATACCTACAGCGCAATTTACATCAAAAGACACACAAGCGTCTCCGATTAATTCAGCTGATTGTAATACGTTAGCCGCCATTACCGGTTTAAATACGTTTAACTCATAATGCCCTTGAGTACCACCTACTGTTACGGCAACGTCATTCCCCATAACTTGAGCACATACCATAGTCATAGCTTCTGCTTGTGTAGGGTTTACTTTACCCGGCATAATTGAAGATCCCGGTTCGTTTGAAGGAATAATAATTTCTCCGATTCCTGAACGTGGACCTGATGCCATTAAACGAATGTCATTAGCAATTTTATTTAATGAAACAGCTAATTGTTTTAACGCTCCGTGTGTTTCTACTAAAGCATCATGTGCAGCTAAAGCCTCAAACTTATTTTCAGCAGTTACAAAAGGTAAACCTGTAAATTCAGCAATGTATTTAGCTACTAATACGTCATATCCGGCAGGTGTGTTTAAACCGGTACCTACAGCAGTTCCGCCTAAAGCTAACTGAGCTAAGTGTGCTAAGGTATTTTTTAACGCTTTTAAACCAAAGTTTAACTGGGCTACATATCCTGAAAACTCTTGCCCTAAAGTTAACGGAGTAGCATCCATTAAGTGCGTACGTCCGATTTTAACCACATCTTTAAAAGCTACTGCTTTTGCTTGTAAGGTATCACGTAATTGCTCAACTCCCGGAATGGTTACTTCTGCAATTTTTTTGTAAGCGGCAATGTGCATTCCGGTAGGGAATGTGTCGTTTGACGATTGTGATTTGTTAACATCATCATTCGGTTGAATGGTTTTTTCACCTTCACCAATTACATTTCCGGCAATTTCGTGGGCACGGTTGGCAATTACCTCATTAACGTTCATGTTAGATTGTGTACCTGAACCTGTTTGCCAAATTACTAGCGGAAATTGATCATTGTGCTTACCGGCTAAGATTTCATCACATACTAAAGCAATTAAATCACGCTTGCTTTCTGCTAATACTCCTAATTCACAGTTAGCGTAAGCGGCCGCTTTTTTTAAATAAGCAAAACCGTATACAATTTCTAAAGGCATAGAAGCAGCAGGACCAATCTTAAAGTTGTTACGAGAGCGCTCTGTTTGCGCTCCCCAATATTTATCAGCAGGTACTTCTACCTGTCCCATAGTATCTTTTTCAATTCTGTATTTCATGTGTAAAGAATTTAGAATGCTATAAATTAACGATGACCAAAATTACAAATTATACTCCTTTTAGGGGGTGATTTTTATTAGATTTTATTGGCTGAAATAAAAAATAGTTATAATTTTGTTCTCCGTAACAATTATAATAAAATACAAATGTTAGATTTTTCAGAATTCTCAGGTTTAGTTTTATTCATGTTTATTTTTACAGCTGGATTTTGGTTGTTAATTTTCTTATTAACATTTGTAGTTCCTTACTGGATTGGTGGAACTATCTGGGAAAACATGAAATTAAAAAGAGAAGCAAAGAAAGCTGCTGAAGGTAAGTAAGCAGTTTATATCATATAAAAAAAGCTCGTTCATTTTTGAACGAGCTTTTTTTATTAGTATGCTTTATAAACGGGTAATTGTAAATAGGCCGGTTCATAATGTGGCGTATGTTTATATACAAAGTATAATTGTGCATAGGTGTTTTTAGCAAAATTGGCATCTGCTTTTATTTTTTCTTCTAAAGCAGTTTTAACCTCCGGGTGCTCTTTTAAAAAAGCTTCGGCAATATCTTCAAACACATAGGCTGAAAAACCTTCTTTTTGTTGTAAAACGGTATCAAAAAAGTTCCAGTTAAAAAAAGAGTCTTCCGCTTCTGCTTCCAATGTTTCTATTAGGTAACGTACTCCATTTTGTTGTGTAGGAATGTATATGTCTCCTTTTTTAAATAGCACCTCTTGAGTAGTTTCTTCAACAACTGTGTTGTAATGTAGGTAATGCCCTTCATAAGCTGCTTTTCGGGTATCGTAGTTTTTTATATGCTGCACCTTTACGGTAACCGTAGTGTCTTTTTCAAAGCGGGTAAATTCTATTTGGTTATTTTGAAGCCTTTCCAATACCCTAAACCATCCTTGCTTTAAAATATAAGCTTTAGGAATGGTAACTATTTTAGTGGGTACAAAGTTATTATAGTAGGCTATATTTTTAGTGTACGGTTTTGTTCTATCGTAAAATAAACGTTTTCCGTTAGTAACTTTACTATCTATATAACTGCCTTCATATCCTTTAAAATCAAACGGAGTAGGGGTGTTTTTATCCACTTCAAAAGCGATAGGATACGTAATTGCCTTTGCATAGTTTTTAAACGCTTGATTTCGTAAGCGTTTAATTTTAGCAGACTGCTCTGTCGTAAAATCTAAAGCAGAACACATTAATTCATAAGTTTGTTCTACACGTATTTTGTAGGGTTTTAGCATGTGCGTTTCTACCATAAAACCTAAGGTGTTAAATAACGAGGTGTATCCGGTAGAGTAGCGGGGAGAATCGAAAAATTGCGACCATCCTGCTTCAGGGGTAGTTCCCCAAACATTTACATAAGGAGTAATAGGAATGTTTTTTTGAGCTAATGAGTTTTCAATATAAGGTCGCATTGTGTGCTCTAAAAAGTTACCTAAGGTGCCGCCCAATTTGTTATGTTGTGTAAATAAGTGTGTAATGGCGTATTGGTAATCGGCTCCGTTACTTACGTGATTGTCTATAAAAACATCCGGGTTTACGGTATGAAAAATAGAAGCAAAGGCAGCCGCATTTTTAGTATCTTGTTTAATAAAGTCACGGTTTAAATCATAGTTTCTGGTATTTCCTCTGAAACCATATTCTTTAGGTCCGTTTTGATTGGCTCTGGTATGAGAGTTTCTGTTAAGTGCGCCCCCTATATTATATACAGGAATTACACACAGTAAAGTATTTTCATACGCTTTTTTTAAAGAATCATTTTGAACCAAGTTTCTCATTAATAACATAGATGTATCAATTCCGTCAGACTCTCCGGGGTGAATTCCGTTATTAACCAAAACCCTGTTTTTAGGTGAGTTTTTAATGGTGTTGAGGTCGGTTGCTCCATTACTGTTGAATACAACTAAATGCAAAGGTTTGCCGGCATCTGTTTCACCTATTTCAAATAAAGAAATTTCAGGGTAACTTTTGCTTAGTTTTTTATAGAAGTCGATTACTTCGTTATAAGTTGGAGTTTCGGTTCCGTTAGAGGTTTCAAACAGCGTTGTAAAATCTTTTGAGGGTTGAGGTAGTGTTTGTTTACAAGCAGTATATAAAATAACAAGGAGTAGTAGAGATAGTTTTTTAACCATAGTTAACGTTATTTTTTAATAGTATTACATTCTTACTGCGTCAGGAACTAAGCCCGTATAGTCACCGTCATTTCTAATTACATCACGAACAATAGAAGATGAAATATAACTTTTTCCTGATGAGGTTAGTAAAAATACAGTTTCAATTTCTGAAAGTTTACGATTGGTATGTGCAATGGCTTTTTCAAATTCAAAATCAGCCGGATTTCGTAAGCCTCTTAAAATAAATTGAGCATTTTGTTCTTTACAAAAGTTTACGGTAAGTCCGCTATAGGTAACTACTTTTATTTTAGGTTCGTGTTTAAATGTTTCTTCGATAAAGCGTTTACGTTCTTCTAAAGAAAACATGTATTGTTTGTCGGCATTAATACCAATGGCTATAATAAGTTCATCAAACAGTGTAACGCCGCGTTCAATAATGTCAACATGTCCTAAAGTTATCGGGTCAAATGATCCCGGGAAAATAGCTTTTTTCATGATGTGTTTAGTGTTGTTTTGGGTTGGTGATTTTTAAGAGATACAACAGTGATATGAACACTGTTGTATTTTATGCTAGGGTTGTTATTTTTTTAATGCTTCTTCAATGGCATTTTCAAATAATTGGGCTAAAGTAATGCCAAACTCATTAGCCTGTTGGGGTAAAATACTGGCTTCAGTCATACCCGGAACCGTATTCATTTCTAAAAAATGAGGTTCTTCATTTACCAAAATATATTCAGAACGAGAAAAACCACTCATATTTAATACCTCATATACTTTTTGTGCTACTTCTTTTACTCGTTGTTCTTGTTGTTGCGTTAAACGTGCCGGAGTAATTTCTTGTGATTTTCCTAAGTATTTAGCTTCATAGTCAAAAAAGTCATTATCAGAAACTATTTCGGTAATAGGAAGCACGGTAGTTTCTCCTTTATATTGAATAACGCCGACAGATACTTCAGTACCATCTAAAAAGCTTTCAATTAAAATTTCCGTATCTTCTTTATAAGCTTTTTCAATAGCCGGAATCATTTCTTCTTTAGTATATACTTTTGAAATACCAAAACTAGAGCCCGCATTGTTAGGCTTTACAAAACAAGGTAATCCTACTTTATTGATAATTTCTTCTACCGAAAAATGATCTCCTTTATTAAAATAGACAGAGGTAGCGGTTGGAATTCCATATTGTTTTACAACACTTAAAGTATCTCTTTTATTAAATGTTAATGCCATTTGATAAAAAGGAGCAGAAGTGTGTTTCATGTGTATTAAATCAAAATACGCCAATAAGCTTCCGTTTTCTCCCGGAGCACCATGAATGGCATTAAAAATACAGTCAAACGTAATTTTAGTGTTTTCTTTTGTAAAAGAAAAATCGTTTTTATCAATAGTATATTCAACTCCTTCAATAACCACAACCCATTTGTTTGGTAAAATGTGTACAGAATACGGAGTGTATTTTTCTTTATCTAAATGTTTATAAACAACAGCACCACTTTGTAAAGATATTTCTACTTCTGAGGAATACCCTCCCATAACAATGGCAATATTTTTTTTCATCTATTTATTTTATTATTTTTTAATGATCAGATGTAACTGTGGACGTTTAAAATAATTAGAAATACTATGGTTACCATTTATTTTAAATGTACAGGTTATCATAACTACGTTTAAATTTTAATGTATTGGGTGTAGTAAAGTTAAACTCTACTATACAAACTTACCAAAAAACTCGTTTAAATGTATGTTTATAGTGTGGGTAAATATAGTTAAGGGGAGATTTTAACAGACTCAATTTTTTAAGGATTTAAATTCCTAATAGGTAATTTATAAATTGTGTTATTTTTACAGTAAATTTGTTTCCGTTTTACAAAAAATCAATATGAGTAATTTTTCAGAACGTATTAAAGGGTTGTTTGAATTTATAAAAAGTAAAAGCTTTTTAAAACAGTTAATTATAGCTGTGGTAGGTGTGTTTGTTATGGTGTTTTTATTAAAGTGGTGGTTGGGTATTACAACGAATCACGGACAAAAAATACAAGTACCTAACTTAGATAAACTATCGTTGGCAGAAGTAGAGAAAAAACTAAATGAGCTAGATTTAGAGTTTGTAGTAATTGACAGCGCAACGTACAATCCGGAGTATCCTAAAAAATCAGTTATCGAACAAAACCCTGAGGCAGGTGATTTTGTAAAAGAGAACAGAAAAATATATTTAACGCTAAATCCGTCTAAATATAGAGATGTAGAAATTCCAGATTTGAATGGTCGTACACGCAGACAAGCAACTACTCATTTACGTTCTATTGGTTTTATAGTGGGTGACGATGTTACTTGGGTAAAAGATTTAGGAAAAGATGTAGTTAGAGGGCTTAAGCATAAAGGTGTTAAGATTGAACCGGGAACTAAGTTACCTAAACAATCTACTATTAATTTAATTTTAGGAGACGGAAACGGAGGTTATTAATTTAGGTGAATGCAGGAAGATAGAATTCAAGATTTAGAAAACGACGATTTATACGAACATTATAAATTTGTAGCAACAGATGGGCAGGTGCCGTTACGAGTAGATAAGTTTTTAATGAACTTTATTGAAAATGCTACGAGAAATAAAATTCAGCAAGCCGCTAAGGCAGGTAATATTTTAGTTAATGAGGTTGCTGTAAAATCTAATTACAAAGTAAAGCCTAAAGATGTGGTTAGGGTGGTGTTGGCTTACCCGCCTCATGAAAATTTACTGGTAGCAGAAAACATTCCTTTAAATATTGTTTATGAAGATGAAGAGGTTATTGTAGTTAATAAGCCTCCGGGAATGGTTGTGCATCCGGGTCATGGGAATTATTCAGGAACTTTGGTAAACGGATTAATTTATCACATTGAAAACTTACCTAAAAACAGTAATGAGCGCCCGGGATTAGTGCATAGAATTGATAAAGATACTAGTGGTTTATTAGTTGTAGCCAAAACAGAATATGCTATGGCGCATTTGTCAAAACAGTTTTTTGATAAAACTACGGAACGTTTATACTATGCGTTGGTTTGGGGAAATGTTGAGGAAGACCAAGGAACCATTAGAGGACATATAGGAAGAAGTTTGCGAGACAGAATGCAAATGGATGTTTACCCTGACGGAGAGCATGGAAAACCGGCTGTAACTCATTTTAGGGTAATTGAGCGTTTTACGTATGTAACCCTAGTAGAGTGTAAATTAGAAACCGGACGCACACATCAAATCAGAGCTCACTTTAAGCATATAGGGCATACATTGTTTAATGATGAGCGTTATGGTGGAGATCAAATATTAAAAGGTACTACCTTTTCTAAATACAAACAGTTTGTAGAAAATTGTTTTAAAGAATTGCCAAGGCAAGCACTGCACGCAAAAACATTAGGTTTTATACATCCTACTACCGGTAAACTTTTACAGTTTAATACAGAGATACCGGATGATATTGAAAACTGCCTGGAAAAATGGCGAAGGTATTCCAAAAATTCAATTGAAAATTCAGAAGAATAGGCCTAAAGTCTATTCTTTTTTGTTTCTTAATAGTTTCATTAATAGTCTTTTAAAATTAAATAATTGATAGAAAAATAACACTGTTTTAAAGCTATTTTAACCTATGGAAGTTTGGTTAATTACCTACTCAGGGAGGTTGAGTATTGCTGTTTAAGGTGTTGTACTTAAGGTGTTTAAGGGGCGTTGTTTATCTCATGTTTAGGGTAACTGGGTATTGTGACTGATAAAGAATGTAGATACTTTTGAAAGTGAAGAGTAACCTGAAAATCTTTTAACAGAGTAAGGACTAACCTTAAATTTTTTAAAAATGTCAAACATCAATTGGAATCAAGGGAATTTAATTACCCTACATCAAGGAGACACTGCAACTTGTGCAGGAAACTTAAATAACGGTCAGTTATACGGACTGTTTTTTTACAATTCAGCAGGTAACGATACATCAACACCAGTAGTGGTTGTTGGAGCGCAATCACAAGACCCTGTAATTGTAAATGTACCGGGAACAACAGGAAATCAAGGTTTAGCAGCTATTTGTTTTGTTGACGGTAGCAGAACTAATACGGTTTCAATTTCTATTACTCAAGGTACTCCCGGAGCCCAAATCCAAGCATTTATTTGTAGTGTAAAAATGCCTTTGGATACTAACGGAATTTCTAATGAAAGTTTGCCGTTAGACGGACAGTTACATGCGTTCAATAAGTTTACGCGTTATTATTCAGTTCCTGCTTCTCACTGGTATTCTGCACAAATTCAAAGTGATATTAATCAGTTTATTTCTGTGCAGTTTGAAGAGTACAAGGCTAAAGTTTATATTGTAAACGCAACTCAAGAAACGGTTGATGGTACTATTGATTTTATTCAGTATTTAGGAGGAGAAAATACCAAAAGATTAGTGAGTACAGAAGTTTCTTCTAAACAATCAATAGCTTTTACCTTACAAGGTAACGGAAGACAAACTGTTTGGATGAATGCTGATAGTGTTCAAAATAGTCAACGAGCAACTATTTCTGTTCAGTCATTGAGTGCTCTTTATAAGACTCATAAAATTAGCGAAAGCGAATTAATAGAAGATTTCGTATAACAAATTTATAACCGGAATTAATTTTTGTTTTGGCACTAATTGTTAACAATTAGTGCTTTTTTGTGTTGTAATAAAAATTAACTGAATAAAAGAGTAAAAGGAATAAAATGTTATTTGTCTGTTATACAGTAGGTTGTTTTTTGTTTGTGTGTTTTAAAATATTGTTTTACAAGTGATTATATTTTGCTATGTGTTGCCTGAGAATTGAATATTTTTAAAACAACTATAGTTGGGTGTTGAATATTCAATTCTCAAGCCATAATTTTTTTAAATTTTATCATGTACCATTCTCATGATACGTTCAAATTGTTCTTTTAATCCCATGTCAGAATTATCAAACTCAATAGCATCTTTAGCTTTGACTAAAGGAGAATCTTCACGAGTAGAATCGATATGATCTCTTTCTTGAACATTTTGTAAAATATCTTCATACTTTACGTTATCCCCTCTATCTAATAATTCTTTATAACGTCTTTTAGCTCGCTTGTCGGCAGAAGCAGTCATGAATAATTTTAGTTCGGCATCCGGAAAAACTACTGTTCCGATATCTCTTCCATCCATAACAATTCCTTTATTAATTCCCATTTCCTGTTGCTCTTTCACTAACTTTTTTCGTACTCCAGAAACCGTAGAAACCTTACTAACTAATTTTGAAACTTCAATGCTTCTGATTTCTTTTTCAACATTAACTCCGTTAAGATACATTTCTGCAAAACCTAAAGTTTCATTAAAAGAAAAGGAAAGAGAAATAGCCTCTAAATCGTGTATTAATTTTGAAGCGTCAAAATGATTTTCAGAAATATAATTATGCTGCATAGCATATAAGGTAACGGCTCTGTACATAGCACCGGTATCTACATAAATATATCCTAATTCTTTAGCTAATTGTTTGGCAATGGTACTTTTTCCTGTAGAAGAAAAACCGTCTATGGCTATCGTAATTTTCTTGGTCATGAATTGGTAAAATAGAGGGCAAAGATACCTATTAGAATTTTAATAACGGGTAGGATTTTTTCCCTTTTCATTCCTGTCTAAATTAATTTGAAGACTAAATGTGCTAACGTTTGCAGCAGAATGAAACTTTGAAAACGCATAATTAAATTTTAAAGAATTCATTTTTAAACCAAAACCAAAAGAAAGTCCGCCAAAAGAGCGCACATTCTGTAACTGAAGTTCTTTTCCACGTCTAAAATTATATCCTACACGAAGGTTAATGGCACTATCCGGAAATAATTCAGCACCAACAATAACATGTCTGAATGCATTATTTAAAAAAGAAACCTTCTCTTGGGTAGTATTTCCTTCTAAATCGGTTGTTTGGTTTGAAGGATTTGAAACACCTACTTTCCATTGTTGAAGGTTATCTAAAGTAAGGTACCAACGTAAAGGCATTTTTTCTAGTTTATAAGAAGCTCCTAGTGCTATTTCAAGAGGAAGTTGTTCACGGGTGCCATTAAAAGTACTTAATTGGGTGCCAATATTTCTGGCTACCAAAGCCAAAATAAAAGGTTCGTTGGCACTATAGTAAGTTATTCCTAAATCAACGGCTACTCCGGTAGAGGAAAACGAATCAATTGAAGAATAAATAAATTTTAGATTGGCTCCATAATAAAAATCACTTTTTGGAATATTTCTGGCATAACCAATAGACAAAGCAATATCATTAGCTCCAAAAGTACCTTGTTCATTTCCTTCTTCATCAGCTCTTATAAGTTCACCGTAGTTTATATAGGTAATGGTACCTTGAAGTGTTTCAATATGCTTATTAAGTTCATAGGCATAAGATACAGATCCTATATTAATACCTGATAAATAGCTGGTGTAATTAACCGAAAGTTGTTTGTGTAATACATTACTAATGGTTGATGGATTCCAAGAAGGTTGATTTACATCATCTATAAATGTTAATATTTTGCCTCCCAAAGCAACTTGCCGAGCAAAAGTAGAGCTATTTAAGAATGAAAAAGCTTTTTCTCCCCCTGTTTGGGAGTAGGTATTTAGGTAAAAAAATAAAAAGGTAAATAAGCTGATAAAATTCTTCACAAATACAGGCAAAATATCTATACAAAAAACGTAAAAATTATTGATTATTTTATATATAAGATTGTTTTCTTGTAAATGTGATTTAAATTTTTTATTTTTCCGTGTGGTAAAAGTTACATTTTGATTGTTGTTTTACAAAACAATGTGTAACTTTGGCACCCCCTAAAGAATTCCTTAGATGAGTAAAATATTGGCTAAAAGCATTAAAATACTTTTAGCAACTTTGTTGCTATGTAACAGTTTAACTGTGGTTTCGCAAGTAATGCAGAAGCCAAAGTTGAAGTTTAGTTCTGCGTGTAGTAATAGTTCTAATAGGGACTTTCAAATAACTTTTCAGTACACTACTTTACCGTTTAATAATGATAATGAGTTTATTGTAGAATTATCAGATGAGAATGGTGATTTTACTTCTGCTGTTGAAGTGGCAAGAGTAGTTAATCAAAATGCTAATTTTGGTGATATACCTGCGTCTTTTCAGTTACCTCCAGGAACTTTTGGAACAGGATATAAGATTAGAGTGCGAGCTACGTCCCCGCCTATGATAGGGCCGGAATCTGATGCTTTTGAAGCTTATGATATGGTTGATCCGGGTAGTTTAGTATTAAATAATTTTGGAGATATATACATATGTGGTAGTGGAACAGGGGAGTTGTCTTTGAACGTAACCACTGATGGAGTATATGAGTGGTTAAGAGATGATAATTTAATAGCTACAACTTCTGAACCTAAATTAACAGTTTCAGAGGCAGGTAAATATCAGGCCAGGGTGAATTATGGAGATTGTGGTGCTGTAGTGTCTACAATATCTTATGTGTATGTTGTAAGTACGGCCAATGCACAAATTAAGGGAGCTAACGAGATAGAGATTTGTTCCGATGAAACGCATACTTTTGAGGCTGAGGTTAATGATTCTGCCTATACCTACAAATGGTATAAAGATGGAGGGCTAGTTGCTTCTTCAAATTCTCATACTTATACTACTCCTAACACAGGACAATTTGGTACCTACCATTTAGAGATAGAAATAAATGGGTGTACGGCAAAGTCTCAGGATGTAGTATTAAAGCAAAAAACTGCAGCAAGTTTTACCATAACTAAAAACTTTGATGGGAAAGTAATCATTCTACCTGGAGAAACAAAAGTTTTGAGAATAGCAATTGAACCGGCATCTACAACCGTTGTTATACAATGGTATAAAGACGGGCAGCCTTTAGCAGGTAAAAACGGACCGGAAATGAATGCAACAGAATCAGGAGAGTATTTTGCTAGAGTAACTGAGACAGGAGGTACATGTAATTTTACACAAGATTCGGAAAACTTTGAGTTAATAGGGTTAAAATCTTTTAATATAACCATAAGAACCGCATCTGATTATCAAGAATGTGTTAGCGACAAAACAAAACTATTAATAGTAGGTGTTAATGCAACGGGAGTTGATGATAATCAATATGAATTGTCAGAAAAACAGCTAAATGATAATTTGAGTTATCAGTGGTATAAAGACGATGTAGCTATTACCGGAGCTACAGGAAAAGAATTAGATATAGCTTCTTATCTTGATAATGCGATATACGATTTAGAAGCAAGATCAGGTTCAATTAGTAGTAAGTCTAATAAATTAGATGTAAAATTAACAATTGCCGATCCGGATATAACATCTACTTCCACCTCTAATTCTTTATGTTCAGGAGGAAGTATAACGTATACAGTATCTGAAATAATTACCGGATTTACCTATACTTGGTTAAAAGATAATGTAGCGTTAACGGTTGCAGATCCTAAAGTATTACAGGTAGCAGAAATAGGCGAGTACAAGCTGCAAATTTCAGGTTTTGGTTGTACTAAGGAGTTAAGTCCTATAAATGTAGTTCCATTTGATGATTCAGCTGTAGTTGTATCACCATCAGAAATTGTAGTTTTATTAGTAGGTCAAAATACTATAGTAACTGCCAGTGGTGCAAATTCTTACGAATGGTATGATGATGCAACCGGTAACTTATTATCAACAAATGAAACCTTGGAAGTCAATAAAATCGGATTTTATACGTTAGTAGCTACTGTTGATAGCTGTGAGGTTAGGAAAACGATAGAAGTTGTAGAACAAGATGATCAAATTATAGTACCAAATATTGTTTCCCCCAGAACGGTTGATGGCATTAATGATACATGGGAGATTTCAAATCGTTATGCATTTCAACCAACAGTAACTATCCATATATTTGATTCGAATGGAAAGGAAGTACTGAGTACTAACGAATATAAAAATGATTGGCCAAGTCAAGATTTGGGAAATCAAAGAATATTTTATTATAAAATTATTAGAGATGATAAGCTTATTAAAGCCGGAAGCATCTCTGTTATAGATTAGAGGGATATGATTAGAAAATTTACTATGTATATAATAGTGTTGTTAAGTACCTGTGTTTTTGCACAGGTTTCAGACAATTCAGAAATATACAATAGTTTTACATCGCGTAACTTTATGAAGTTTAATCGTTTTTTAACGGTGCCAACATTTTCTGCATTAAGAGAAAACAATACTTCTATAAGCGCCATTGTAAGAAATAGTTTTGTAGAATTTGAAGATTCTCCAAAGCTATATTTGCTGAGTTATTCAGGGAAAATGCGTGAAAACGTTGGAGCAGGTTTAGCTGTGTATCAACAAGAAATAGGTGTGTTTAAAGACTTTGGAGCTTTAGCAAATTACGCGCATCGAATTCAGTTAAATGAGAATTTAGATTTAACGTTTGGGTTTAACGTACTATATAGCAGAAGAAGTGCGGATGGATTGAAGGTAAATTCTCAAGTTCCGGATCCTGCGGTGAGTAATTTTCAAGACATACCTATGGTTAATTTTCAGCCGGCTGTTACACTATCGTTTGGAAAGTTTGATGTAGGGGTGTTCTTTGAAAATTTATTAGATTTTAATTTGAAAGAGAATAGTTTAGCTACTTCTTTTTCAGAAAAAGCCTATTCAGCACATGTGATGTACTCACATGAGTTAACCTATGCAAGTGGTATTTTTGAAGGAGCAGACATAAGAGTTTTAGCTTTAGGAAGAAAACCAGGTAATGGTAATTTTAGTTTTAGCGGAAACATAATTTTTGATTTACCTAAAGTAGGTTGGTTAAAAGCGGGTTACGATAAGCAGTATGGAATTTCAGCAGGAGGTGGGGTGAATTTATCTGACCGATTATCAATTGGATTTTCGTATGAAAAAGGAGAATTTGCAGCAACAAATGAAGTAGGTATTATTTATAACTTCGGAGAAAAATCATTTACTAGAAGAGTGCCAACAAGAAGAACAGGTAATGTAAGTGTTAAGCTACCGGAAAGAAAGCCTAAGCAAACGTATAAAAATCAAGAGCATAATGATTTGTCTGATGAAATTCAGGAAGCATATGATTCTATTGGTAAGTTGAATAAAAAGGTTGACGAAATTTTAAGAATTCTTAAAAATCAACCGGAAAAAACGGTACAAATTACTAAGGACACTCCGAAAACAGATGAAGAACTAGCAGCTGAAGTAACTACGGAAGAAAAAGATACTTCGTTAAAAAGAAGAAAAGAAACTCCGTGGAGAGAAAGTACTATAACACATTCCGGAGGAGGAGGTACTATGTATTATGTAGCTGCCAATCAGTTTAAAAACAAAGAAAATGTTGAGGCTTACATAAAAGAGAAGAAACGAAAGTTTGAAAAAGAAGGTATTACCGCAAAATATGTTTATGATGAGGCAACTGATTATTATTATGTATATTTTGATAGATTTGCCAAAAAAGAAGATGCTGAGGATATGACCGAAGAATTCAAAGAGAAAAAACTTTTTGAAGGTGGTGACGATGATCCATTATCATTGTCTAACAAGAAAAACTATAAAGAAGCAGTTTTCGTAATTAAAATTACGGTAGGTGGTAGTGGAGAAACATACCAAGAGCCTAAACCACAACCACCGGCCAAAGTATTAACAATGAAAAAAACAGGTAATTTAGAGGAAGGTTATTACATAGTAGTGAATGTGTTTTCTCAAAAAGCCTATGCGGATAAATTCTTAGATGAATTAAGAAGCGACGATATTGACGCAGATTATTTTGTAAACCCGGCAACAGGATACAGACATGTATATATATTAAAAACCAATGACAGAAGTGAAGCTATTAAGTTGTATGAAAACAACTTAAATGGATCTTATTATGATAGAAAATCAATCATAAATATTAAGTAAAAATAAAATTATTAGAGTACTAGTTAATAAATTTCCCCTAAACATGAAAAAACTTATACTTATCCTTATTGTATCACTAACAACTTTTGTGTTACATGCTCAAGATGGAAAAATAATTTCCGAAAGTATCAGGCAAGAGAAAGATTTGAGTAGAGCTGATCAACCATTTAGAGAGCGATACAATGGAGTGGCAAGAGGTAATATGACCTTTATTGCCAACAATATTTTAAACAGACCCAATACCTCTACTCCTTATGATGGCAATGGTTATAATCATCAATTTGATTTAGGTTATATAGACATAGATGGTGATCCTACAACTTTTTCATCATCAAGAGCAACATTAAACCTACCAACTTGTTCTAAGGTAGTATATGCCGGATTATATTGGTCAGGAATATATCCTTTTGATAATTGGTCTGAAGAAAATGGAGGAGTTAATACCAGAGATAATGATTTTAACGAAATTAAATTTAAGTTACCGGGGGGGAATTATATAGATTTAGTAGCTGATAAATTTGATTTAACTAAAAGAGAATTAATTTATGATGATGGGGCATATGATGAAATGCCTTATGTTTGTTATAAAGATGTAACAAGTTTAGTTACAGGTTTAACTAATGCAAATGGAGATTATTATGCAGCTAATATTAAGGCTACTTTAGGTATAGATAATCAGGATAATGATCGATTAGGTTCATCAGCTGGTTGGTCACTAGTAATTGTTTATGAAAATGATAATGAATCTAGTAAGAAATTTTATGTATTTGATGGTTTTTCAACAATTAGAAGAGCAGATAATCCATACGTAGATGTAAATGTATCTGGTTTCCAAACGATACCTACAGGGCCCGTAAGAGCAACATTTTTAGTAGCGGCTTTAGAAGGGGATAAACCCATACCAGGTGACAGATTTCAAATTAGAAACCCTAGCGGAACTTACACAACTATGACGACGGGTTCAAGAAACCCAAGTGATAACTTTTTTAATAGTTCTATTACAGCTTATAATAATTATCTTACTAATAGATATCCTGATAGTGAAAATACCCTTGGGTTTGATGCAGACTTATTTGCGCTTAATAATACGAGTAATAGTATTTTACAAAATAATCAGACTAACGCAACATTACGTTTTACTACAAGTGGAGATTCATATTATCCGTTCCTATTAGGAATGTCCGTAGAAATTATTGAACCTAAAATTCAATTGGTAAAAACAATTGATGATGGTGCCGGAAATGATATTTCGGGAACACCAGTGCCTTTAGGAGGAGAGTTATGGTATAATGTAAGTTTTCAAAACGTAGGTACAGATAATGCTTTAAATACTCAAATAGTTGATATTCTTCCTAAAAATGTTGATTTAATTGAGTCAGATTTAATTTTACCGGCAGGAATTACCGCATCAGATTACACCTATGAACCGCCTTCATTGGCTAATGGGTTTAGAGGAGTGCTAACTATTAATGTGCCTGATAGTATGGTACAGGAAAATGGAGCTTTATATGATATACGTTTTAAGGTTAAAGTTGTTGAAAGCTGTAATGAGTTTAGAGATGTATGTTCTAATGTAATTGAAAACCAAGCATTTGCTAATTATGATAGTGATTTAGGTGGATCTCCTAGAGTTGAAAATGAAGCGAGTGTTGCCGGAATAGATTCTTGTAATTTTGGGGTGGTTGGAACTTCAAATTTCTTAGCGGATACTTCAGGTTGTACATTTGAAAGAGATGAAGTATTATGTGGTCCTACAATTACTTTAACAGCAGGTAATGGTTTTGACTCTTATGAATGGAGAGATTCTAGTGGAACTATTATTGGAACTACTCAATCTATTACAGTAAGTGCTACAGGTACTTACACAGTTAATAAAGTAGCGCCTGTTGGTTGTATTAGTGCCTCTGAAACAATTAATGTAATTCCTTATAATACAGAGCCTAACCCGCTAATACCATTTGCAGACAGAATGCTAATATGTCCTAATGACGGATCTGATTTAGCAGAAATTTATTTATGTGGTGACGGTAGCTCCAGAAGTATTAATTTGCCATTTGACCCAGCGTCAAGTACTACGGTTCGTTGGTTTAAATTGGACGAAACTTCTTGTCCGGATGAAACTACAGTTGGTTGTGCTAACCTAAATACAGGTTGTACATGGAATGAAGTAGGAACTGCATTCTCACAAAGTTTTACTGATGCTGGAGAATACCGTTTAGAGGTATTATATGATGGAAGATGTCCTAAAACATATTACTTTAATATTTTTAAAGCTACATTAACACCGGATATTGTAACACAAGATATAATTTGCGGGAACAATGGTCAAATAGTTGTTAATGGAGTGCCTGCAGGGTATCAGTATAGCTTAAGCGGACCAAGTGGATACTTTGTAGATTTTCAGAATTCAAATACATTTACAGTAACTAATCCTGGAGATTACAGTTTACAAATTCGTATTAGTAATCCTTCAGCTGCTTCATGTACGTATGATTTTGGACCTATTAATATTCAGAGTAGAAATATTGATTTAGATATTATTCCAACACACATGTTATGTGCCGGAGATACTGGAGCAATAAGAGTACAAGTTAATAATGTACCGGGACAATATACTTATACCTTAACACAAGGTGGAACTACTGTAGGTACTCAAGGTCCTATTGATAGTAATGATTATACATTTAATGTAACTACAGGAGGAACTTATCAAGTAACAGTAACAACATCTAGCTGTACGATAACAGAAGATGTTACGCTTAATCAAGCACCTAACTTAACATTAACGGCTGCTAATACAAAAAATATTTCTTGTTTAAGTGGTTCTTCTGACGGAATAATAACACTTACTGCTAATGGAGGAACTTTAAATGCAGGAGATCAATATACATTTGCTGTATGGACAGACAGAGGTACTGATTTATATACAGCAATATCAGATATTCCTGCTTCAGCATATTTTACGTCAAATACATATTCTGTACCTAATGGAAGTGAGGGTACATATAGATTTGTAGTAATTGACAGTAATAACTGTTATACAATATCTAATCCGGTAACTATTACTGTAGAACCACCATTAACATTTACTCAAAATGTTACAAATATCTTATGTAACGGAGATACAAATGGTTCAATTTCTGTAGCTGTAAATGGTAGTAACCAAGGATATTTAGTTGAATATAGTCTTAACGGAGGAAGTTTTAATACAACAGGAAACTTTACAGGTTTAGCTACCGGTAATTATACGATTGATATAAGAGCGTCAAAACCGTCATATCAATGTACATATACATTAAATGCTACTATAGCTGATGTAACTCCTCTTACAGGAACAGCATTTTTAGAGAGAGAATTTAATTGTAAAGTTCCGGCAAAAATTACTTTTGATACTACTTCAGGGGGTACGCCTTCCTATAACTATAGTATTGGAAGTGGCTTTCAGTCTGATCCTGTTTTCAATAGTGTTTATCCAGGAACCTATAATTTATCTATTAGAGATGCTAATGGATGTATATATAACTTACCGGATCCTATAGTGGTTGAACCTGCACCGGATGAACCAAATGTTACGCCTAGTTTGACATATAATTGTGATGGTACTGCCAATGTAACGTTATCACCGGTTTTAGGAAGTTATAAATATTCGTTAGATGGAGGCCCGGAAACATCAACTAATAATTTTCCTAATTTAAGCGCAGGAGCACATACAATTACTGTTTTTTATGGAAAAGGTTGTGAAGTTGATGTAACTTTTAATGTAGAGCCGGATCGCGATTTTAATGGTACTATAGTAAATACAACTAATAGTGTTTGTAACGGGGCAGATAATGGAACAATTACAATTTCTGCAACTAATTTTACAGGAGGAGATTATGAATATTCTATAGATGGAGGAGTAAATTGGTTAACAGCAATAGATAATCCTTTTAGAATTATTGGAGTACCTGTAGGTACTCATGATATAGTAATCAGAGAAGGAACATGTGTGATAAATTTAGGACAAGTGACTATTTCTGAACCACCTCCAATGACACTTACAGCTTCAGTAACTCAGAATACTACCTGTTCAGGACCTGTTACGGGAGCAACTATTACAGCAACAGCAACTGGAGGAACACCTCCATATACTTATAGCTTAGATGGAACCAATTGGCAAACATCAGGAGTATTTACTGATATTCCTACAGGTAATTATATTGTTTATTTAAGAGACAGTATGAACTGTGATGAATGTGGATGTACAGTTGATCCATTTATCAATGGTAGTTTTGAAGATCATTCATTTTCAGTAACAACATTCAGAATTGTAGATGAAAGTCAAGTTCCTGGATGGGATACAACGGCATCTGATAATCAAATAGAAATATGGAGATCAGGATTTAACGGAGTACCTGCTTCTAATGGAGATTATTTTGTTGAATTAAACGCAAATGTTTCGTCGTCTTTATACCAAGAATATTGTACGCAGCCTGGAGATGTAATTTCATGGTCTTTAGATCATAGAGGAAGATCAGGAGTAGATGTAGCTGAAGTACGAATAGGAGGTGATTTAGGAACTGCAGCTGTTCAGCAAACAATGTCTGATGGAACTTCTTCATGGGGAAGTTATTCAGGAACTTATACTGTTCCGGCAGGACAAACGACAACGGTTATAGCTTTTAATGCTGTTTCAACAGCTAGCGGAAGTTTATCTGTTGGGAATTTTATAGATAATGTTAATATAACAATTAATAAATCTACCTGTATACCTGTTAGTGTAACAGTAACTCCTCCTGAAAATATTGTATTTACAGCTACCCCAACAGCATGTTATACAGGAAGCAACGGAGAGATAATTGTAAGTGTAAGTCAAGGAAATGGCGATTATCAATTTATCTTAAACGGAGGTTCAGCACAAACTCCGAGTCCTAGCACGGCAACGACTCATACTTTTAGCGGATTAAGTGCAGGTACTTATACGATAGATGTAGTAGATGGAGCAGGATGTAGTGGAGCACAACAAACAGTAACAATCAACGATCAATTAACCGGAACAGCTGCTACCACCAATGTTACTTGTAATGATGGAAGCATTGTAGTTACAGCACAAGGAGGCGATGGAACATATGAATATGCATTCATAAGTACAGGAAGTGGAGCGTCACCGGTTTATGGAGCGAGTAATACTTTTGCTGTAAGTACAGCAGGAGATTATGATTTCTTTATACAAGATGGCTCAGGGTGTACTTACAGTTCAACGGTAACAGTAGGTCAAACTATAGATCCGTCATTCAGCACAACAGTATCACAACCTAATTGTAATGGAGATACAGGAAGTATTAACGTAACAATTTCCGGAGGTTTATCACCATACACGATTAATTTTAACGGAGCAGATACTACTCAAGCAGGAAGTACTATTTTATATGATTCTTTAGCTCCGGGTACTTATACCATTCAGGTAACAGATGCAAACGGATGTACGCAAACCCCTGTTGATGTAGTAATTAATACCTTGACAACCGTATCAAGTACAGCCAGTATCACTCAAGATTATACGTGTACTACTTTAGGAGAAATCACTTTTACAGCGGCTACAGGCGGTACAGCCCCTTATACGTATGGAGTTGATGGAGTTTATAATTCAGCATTAGTTTATGGAAACTTAACAGAGGGTACTTATGTGTTGACAGTACGAGACAATAACGGATGTACCCAATCTGTAGGAAGTTTAACGATAGATCCGTTACCAGTAATTCCGGACTTTACTAATTCGGTAACCTATAATTGTGACGGAACAGGTAATGTAACATTAACCCCACCTGCAAGTCCATCATTAACCTATAGTTATGTTGTTGATGGTTCACCAAATGCAAATAATGTATTTAACAATTTATCAGTAGGTTCTCATACAATTACGGTATCAGCTCCCCGAGCATGTCCTAGAGATTTTGTAGTAACAGTAGCCGCAGGTCAAGCGTTTGGAGGAAGTGTTGTAAGCAGTACCGATGTTAGTTGTAACGGAGGCACCGATGGAAGCATTACAATAGAAGTAGTAAATTTCACAGGAAGTTATGATTATAGTTTAAATGGAGGCAGTTGGATAACAACAAGTAATGGAACAGAGACGATAACCGGTTTAGATAACATAAGCTATACAATTCAGATTCGTCCTGATGCAAGTTCACCGGCAGCTTGTACAATAAGTTTACCATCTGTCACTATAGGAGAGCCGACTGCAGTTACAGCTACGGCAGTTATCACTAAAGAAGTAACTTGTACAGCCCCAACAGGAGCTACGGTAGAGGTGACCGGATCAGGAGGTACCCCGGGTTATACTTATAGTATTAATGGATCAGACTTTTTTGCGAATTCAACCTTTACAGGAGTATTAGCAGGTACATACAATATAATAGTAAGAGATTCAAATAATTGTGATTCACCACCTTATAGTTTAACAGTAAATCCGGCAGAGAGTATTGTATTCACATCTACCCCAACAGCATGTTATACAGGAAGTAACGGAGAGATAGTTGTAAGTGTAAGTCAAGGAAATGGCGATTATCAATTTATCTTAAACGGAGGTTCAGCACAAACTCCGAGTCCTAGC